>JAUSMG010000476.1 GCA_030645295.1 Saprospiraceae bacterium
GGCTACCCTCTCCGTGTTCGATCAGTCCGGCCGACTGTTATTCAGTCAAAAAGGTGATTTCCCAAAGGGGTACAACACCATTCCGCTGGAAAAAGCGCTTCTGAACACTTCAGGTGCACTGTTCTACACGCTGGAAACAGCGACCGACAGCGCAACGAAGACCATGATTCAGGCGAAGTAAGACGAAAAGTTGCTCTTTTCTGCAGTCTTGGGCGCCCCATAACGTTGGGGCGCTCATGACTCAAACCTGAAAGAGCAATGAATAATATTCAAGAATAATCCATTACGGTGAATGAATCTTATGCATAAGCCATCTTCCTACCCTCTCCCTTCAGGGTAAACTTTAATCCCTCTTATGTAATAATCTTCCTTCAGTTCTAATCTCCCGGTCCAATCTCGTGACGGACGGTCAGGCAGCAAAAGTGCGGTCTGGCCGTTTTCTATTGGCCGGATATCTACCACTTAACCAGGCTCATTAGTTTCTTGGCATTTTCAGCATTCGAAAATTCGACCTCCAGCACAGCACGTCGCTCGGTGATTTTTCCCTGTTCAAAAGGTACGTTGATGAGGGCTTCAATGGTCTGGCGCATGGCTGCAACGGAATTGCGGACATAGCAAAGTTTGGCAAGTCCTGTGCCCCGCACCATTTGGTCGTTGACGATACAGAAGCGCCCACGAAACAGGGCGTTGATCAGTTTTAGTTTAATTCCAGAAGATTGTGAGGACACCAGAAGATTGATCTGAGCATTAGAAAGCAACTTATTCATTTCTGTCTCATCCGGGTTTTCAACTAGCCGAACGTGTTCATGCTGCGCAACGAGTTCGCGCAATCTTTCGGAAGGATCCATACCAGCAATGATCAAGGGAATGTCAAAATCTGCAAACACCTCTTCAATAAGCCAGATTGCGGCAAGTTCATTGTCCGGAACGCTGAGTTTACCGTGGAAAAGCACATACTCGCCACGACCTAACTGGCTCTCTACCACCGTATTGGGGTGAAATGCCGGAATGTAGTGCGTATTGGCTTTTAGTGCCCGGAAATAAGCCTCGTCGGTACCTGAAATGGCAATGATCTCATCGGCGTGGAGCAGTACTTTCGGCTCGATCCGCTGCAATTTTATGCTTTCCGAAAAGTAATAGGCCTTTTCAAGCGGCGCAGTAGCAGGGGTAAGTTCGGAAAGACTTTCATAGTACTGCCATTCGATGTTGTGCATCCGCAAGAGTTTTTGGCGGCTTCGCAGACTGGGATGCCAGATCAGCCCTGCCGTGTGCATTCCCTCGAACAAAATAGGATGCTGGTCTTTTTTAAGGCGTTTGAGCAGGGTGCTGCTTTGGCGGGTGCGCATAATAAACGGCAACAGGCTCAGCTGGTAGAACAATGAGCGGCTTCGTTTATAATAGTAAATCTCATGGCAATATTTGGCCAGTTCAGGCTGAGGGGTACGGTTGCCGTATTGATAGCAGTGTAAAATGACCTTGACTCCCTGAGCATGGAGTGCCTTGATCTGGTTAAAAATGACGATAACTCCACCATAATTGGCTGGGTATGGAATGTCAAAAGAAACGATGTGAAGAAACATGGGTCTGTGTTGGGTTGGCTGGCAATGGATGGCCGACACTTTAAGCACTGGCGCTGCAAAGGTAGGATGTTTTTGGAGGCTGGAAAATCGTGTCGAAAGTTGGATTAAGGATGGCATGAAATTGCTTATTTAAGAACAAAATAAGCGAACAGGAGGTTTATCAAAACGAGGAAGAATGGCTTGATTTAAAGAATTTTCATTTTTTGAAAAAATTTTTCACCCTTCCCTTGCTTATCCTTTGCAGGTTCGCATACCTTAGGGAGATTTTTTGAACGCAATCATTCACTAAACATTTTGCTTATGAATATCACTTTTGAGGAGCTCCGACGCATCAAGCACGCTTTGCCCAGCGGCAGCGTGGCAAAAATCGCTCAAGAACTCAATATTGATGAACAGACCGTGCGCAATTATTTTGGAGCGCATCAGTACAAAGACGGGCAAGTAGTAGAATTTCATCTGGAACCCGGCCCGAACGGAGGCATTGTCCACATTGAAGATCCGACAATTTTGAACCGCGCTCTGGAAATTCTCGGAGAACCATCACTTAATTAAGCACTACAACTTTCAAACCACTCACTATCTTTTTTGCAGCACGTCCGCGCCATATTTGGCCGGGCGATTAAAAGGGAAACCGGCCTGAACATCGCGGTTTCCCTTTTCTTTTGCCCATTAATCTCCTTTGCCTTGAGCGGCAGGCTTGTTTTTTCTAACATTGCGGCGAAAATATCGGGGCGAATTAAATTGCGCCCTACCATCTTGCTGACAATGGCCGAAAACACTTCCTCCACTAAAATCCTCAATGCCGCAGTTGTAGTGGCCGCTCTTGGGTACTTTGTTGATATCTACGACCTGTTGCTCTTTGGCTTTGTAAGGGTGAAAAGCCTGACGGATCTTGGCTTTTCCGGCCAGGACCTTACTGACAAGGGGCTTTCGCTCCAGAATTATCAAATGTTTGGGATGCTGATCGGCGGTATTCTCTGGGGGGTGCTGGGCGACAAACGCGGCCGTGTGCGGGTACTATACTTTTCCATTGCGCTTTATTCCATTGCAAATATCTTCAACGGTTTCGCTACCGGATATGCGGACTATGCCTTTTACCGCTTCATTGCAGGTATTGGATTGGCGGGTGAATTGGGAGCGGGCATAACACTCGTAGCCGAGGTGCTGCCCAAGCACAAACGCGGACTAGGCACCATGCTGGTGGCGACTATCGGGCTGTCTGGAGCACTGCTGGCATGGGTGATCGAGCATTATTTTCCCTGGCGCGAGTGCTATTTCATCGGTGGTGGATTGGGTATTTTGCTTTTGGTGTTGCGCGTGACCGTATCGGAATCCGGTATGTTCAAGCATGTAAAACAACAAACACACCTCAGCCGTGGAAATTTCTTTGCCCTGTTCACCAGCTGGGACAGGCTCTCCCGGTTCCTTCGATGCATCTTTATCGGCACCTCTACCTGGTTTGTTATAGGTGTGCTGGTTTTCTTTTCGCCAGAGTTCGGGAAGGCGAAAGGTCTGGAGGGTATTCTGGCATCCAATGCTATTGCCATCGCCTATATCGGACTCATTTTGGGCGATTTGGCTTCAGGGTTTCTAAGTCAAATACTGCGAAGCCGGGTAAAAGTGATGGCGATCTTTCTTTCGCTCGACGTGTTGGCCGTACTTGGATACCTCGCACTTCCTTTCAGCAGTCCGGCGATGTTCTATTTTGGTCATTTTGTACTGGGGTTCTCCGTAGGTTTTTGGGTGATTTTCGTGACCATTGGCGCAGAGCAGTTTGGCACCAATCTCCGATCTACAGTGGCTACCACCGTACCAAACTTTGCGCGCGGAATGCAGGTGCCCATCAACGAATCTTTCAAATACCTCAAAGGCGCCACAGTAACCGGTAGTGTGATCACTGCGGGCTATATCGTTGGAGCCGTTTGCCTGGGCATTGCTTTTATCGCCCTTTGGGGAATGAAGGAGACCTTTGACCGGGATTTGGACTATGTGGAGGAGGTGTAGACGGTGGACGGTGGACGGTGGACGGTGGACGGTGGACGGTGGACGGTGGACGGTGGACGGTAGACGGTGGACGGTGGACGGTGGACGGTGGACGGTGGACGGTGGACGGTGGACGGTGGACGGTGGACGGTGG
>JAUSMG010000479.1 GCA_030645295.1 Saprospiraceae bacterium
AGCCTCACTACTCTGGTCTTTGAGCATTTAATGTCCATAAGGCGGGCTTGAGAATTTCTTTCGTGGTTCAATGCAGCATTTCCCCCAATTTTTTGAATCTTGCTGGCCAATACGCCACACTTCTCACCAACCACCGCTTTCTTATGAGGCTAATTTTTACTGTGCTCGCCATTATCCTGGGTTTCCAAACTTTGCAAGCCCAGGTGCCAAAAGACATTACGATACCGGTTACGGCTACCCTGAACACCGGTCCCACCAGTATTACCCTTAACTGGGAAAACCCCGGTAATGCGAACCTGCTCATCCTCCGTCGTACCAAGGGACAGGCGGGCAATATCTGGGGGATCGTCCTCAACCTGAACGGAACGAATCTCACCAGCCTCATTGACAATGGGGTGGCCGCCGGACAGATCTATGAATATTTTGTGCAGCGAACGATCGGCACCCTTACCGCCTTCGGTTACGCGCATGTGGCGGTCAATGCCAATCCGGTGAACAGCCGTGGAAAAATTCTGGTTTTTGTGGACTCCGCTACAGCCGATTCGCTGGTCGTGGAACTCGCGCGCTTAAAAAACGATATGCGCGGCGATGGCTGGTGGCCCATTGCATTTCATACGGACGCCAATTCTACCGTGCAATCCATTAAAGATCAGATCATTGCCTCATACAATGCCGACCCGCTCAATGTAAAATCAGTGCTGTTGCTGGGATCGGTGCCCATCCCATATTCGGGCGATGCCAACTGGGATGGCCACCTGGAGCATGCTGGCGCCTGGCCTTCGGATGCTTACTATGGCGATATAAATGGTACATGGACAGATGTTTCGGTGAATAACCTTACCCCTGCCCGGGCTGCCAATGATAACATACCAGGTGATGGGAAATTTGATCAGAGCTTCCTGCCATCGGCCATTGAACTTCAAGTCGGACGGGTGGATTTTCGCCGTCTTGATCCCGTTGCTTTTGGCGCTGCCGACCATATCGGGCTGATGAAACGGTATCTGGATAAAAACCACCGTTGGCGCACCGGTGGCTATACAGTGGAGAACAAGGCTCTTGTAGACGATAACTTTGGCTATGCCGGTGGGGAGGCGTTTGCTGCAAACGGTTTCCGCAATGCATATCCCTTGGTTGGAAAAGCGAATGTGATTGAAGCTGATTTTTTCAATGATACCGACAACCAGTCATTCCTGATGGGCTATGGTTGTGGACCGGGTTCTTACACCAGCGCCAATGGTGTAGGCAATAGCGCAAACTTTGCAACAGACTCGGTGAACATCGTTTTTTCCAATCTATTTGGCTCGTACCATGGAGATTGGGACTTTGAGACCAACCCATTCATGCCCGCTGCACTCGCTTCGCGCGGGGGTATACTCACCTGCTCCTGGGCAGGCCGGCCGCACCATTTTTACCATGCGCTTGCTTCCGGTGAAACGATGGGATATGTCATGTGGGAAACCATGAACAGCCAGTTCAACTTTGGATTTTATGGCTCCCCCGCCGAAAGTGGCGCCCACATTGCCTTGCTCGGCGATCCCACGCTCCGTGCCCATGTAGTGAAACCGGCAACAAACCTTACCCTCACCGCACCCAATTGCAAAAGTGTGATCCTTAATTGGACCGCTTCAGTTGATATAGTGGCGGGGTATCATGTTTATCGTTCACTTTCTCAGGACGGGCCTTACACACGGCTGACGACCATTCCAATTGTTGGAACCACCTACACAGACAATACACCTCCACTGGATACGCTGTATTATCAGGTTCGCGCCATCAAAAACGTGACCACACCCGGGGGCGGCACTTATGCCAACAATTCCACCGGGACGATCACTTCCATAGTATTTATTGGCGCTGGCGCGCCGGTAGTAACTGCCACAGGAGGAACCTTGAACTGCATCACTTTCAATGTGATGCTCACCGCCGATGCCACTCCGGCGTCTATCACTGCCTGGGATTGGGCTGGCCCCAACAACTATAGCAGCAGCCTGCAAAATCCTACAGTGACCAACGTAGGAACGTATACTGTGACGGCCTTCGACGCCGACGGCTGCAGCGCTACGGCTACGGCAACAGTATTGGGTGACTATGCTCCGCCGGTCGTTTCAGCCACAGTCAGTAATCTGATCAATTGCACCAATAACACGGCCATTATCGTGGTCGACTCAACGGGGCTTGCAAGCAGCATTATTACGGGTCCGGGTGGCCTGTTTGTACAGGGTTTCAGCGCCACCGTGACGCAGGCTGGGAATTATACCATTTCGGCTACTTCGGCAACCAGTGGCTGCCTGGCGAACAGTATGGTGCAGGTCCTTTCTAATATAACCTTACCCTCGGTTTCGGCGAGCAATGATGGGCCTATTACCTGTGTAGTTTCAACGGCTGAACTGAGCGCTTCCTCCAGTGTTGGTGGGGTCTCTTTCGAATGGTCAGGCCCTTGTTTAAATGGCACAACAGCTTCTTGTTCAGGGGTTTACACGGTCACTGTGACGAACCCTATGAACGGCTGCACAAATTCTGCCAGTACAATAGTGGAAGCGGATCTAACGCACCCAACCGTCTCAGCCCAGGACGTGCTCATTAATTGTGATAACCCCACCACAGTTTTGAACGCATCCTGGACGCCTGGAAACGCTTCCGCGCAATGGACAGGGCCATGTGTTGTCCCGGGTCTTCCGCCAACAGCCTCCTGTGCAGGTGTTTATACCGTAGTGGTCACCAATAATAGCAATGGTTGTACCGCTTCGGCCAGTGCTTCGGTCCTGGATGACTTCCAGGCGCCCACCCTGAATTTGTCGCCAACAGCACCCATCACCTGCGCTACTCCTTGTATAGATTTTACCGTGCCAAGTATTCCGGGCATTGAGCTCTACTATCTGGGGCTGTTGATTCCACCAGGAACCACCATACAGCTTTGTCAACCAGGTACTTATGCAGTCACCGTTAAAAACATTACAAATGGCTGCACACAGGATGCCGCATTGGTCGTCCCGGAAGATGTTGCACAACCGCTTGCAAGCGCGGGGCCCAATGTGATCCTTTCCTGCAATAACCCTGCGGTACAATTGGATGGAAGCGGAAGTACTTCGGGAGCAATCTATTTCTGGACCGGACCCCTTAATTTCACGTCCTCTCTCCAGAGCCCAACCGTCAGTGTAGCAGGCACTTATGTATTGGTTGTGACCGACAATTCAAATGGCTGCACCTCCACCGATCATGTAGAAGTCTTAGCAGATCCGAGTCTCCCAACGGTCAATGCAACCGTGAACGGAGTGCTCAATTGCACCAACCAAACCGTGCAGCTTCAAAGTGGCAACAACGATGCTGGCGCCAGTTTCGCCTGGACGGGCCCAAATGGTTTTTCGTCCACATTGTCCAATCCCTCGGTTTCAGCACCCGGAACTTATAGCGTTGCGGTGTCAGTAGGTAACTGTTTTGCAGCCGACGCCGTGGAGGTTACCCAAGCCCCCGACTTCGTGGTAACGAGTGACCCGGTTCTGCTGAATTGCGATGGCATCATAACAAGCTGTGTTAATGTTAGCGGGGGCACACCGCCTTACAATATTCTTTGGTCCAATGGTACCACAGCAAATTGTGCAACTTACACTGGATCCAGTGTTGTTGGTGTCGTCGTCGCTGATGCTGGTGGTTGTACTTTCCAAAGTATGGTAACCGTGGATGTCCCACAGGCATTGACCATTGGCTTTGCCCCTGTAACCGCCAATTGCCCGGGTTCCCCCGTTTTGGTCTGCGCAATGGCAGCAGGAGGTGTTCCGCCTTATTCCTACACATGGTCCAATGGAGAAACTGGAAATTGTGCCACATTTACCACGGTTGGGACTTTTAGCCTATCTGTAACAGATGTCGCTGGCTGCGTGTCAACAGCCACTCCAATAATAACTCAACCCCCTGCTATTGCGATCGATTCTGAAGTTGAACATGAAACTGCACCCAATGCAAACAATGGTTCAATTGACCTGAGTGTCAGCGGAGGTACACCAGCATACCAGTATCTGTGGAACACTGGTGC
This sequence comes from Saprospiraceae bacterium, assembly GCA_030645295.1. Lineage (GTDB taxonomy): Bacteria > Bacteroidota > Bacteroidia > Chitinophagales > Saprospiraceae > M3007. The sequence continues at coordinate 4,031 of JAUSMG010000479.1, forward strand.
AACAACGCAAGACCTGTCTGGTTTGGCAGGAGGAGTTTACATGGTTACCATTACCGATTCAAATGGGTGTACGCAGACACACTCTGCCACCGTAACCACAACTTCTGGTACAGCAGAAGCTGCAATTTTCCAACAATTCCAACTATCGCCCAACCCAACCGCGGATCTTGCCATACTTTCCGTGAAGCTCCACGAGTCTGCCGCGCTCCGCGTAGAGATCCGCGATGTAGCCGGGCGTTTGATCTGGGAAAACCCGACCTTAAAAACGGATGCATTAAACCTTTCAATTGACTTGACCAATAGCCCGGCTGGAATGTACAACATCTCCATTCTGGTTGAAAATCAGGTCTTTGTGCGAAAACTGGCGGTGGTTCGATAGAACGACTTAGCCCATCTTTGGAATAAATTTTTGAACCCGCTTTGTGTCTTAAGGGATGCAGAGCGGGTTCTTTTTTAGAACTTGGCGTAATTTTGGCTGATAAGTGTCCATAAGATCATATCCCTCAAAAACCATCCAAACCGATACTATGGCCCAGCACTCCTCCCTACTGTTCATAATCGCGTTGCTCCTTTTCTCCTGTGGCAAAAACACCCTGCCTCATCGCGACAAACTCGCTGAAAAAAGCGAGCCCTACGACAATTTCTCGTTCCAACGCTCTTATCCTGATTCCGTATTTGACTGGCAGGGTTGGCGCAAAGCCTTACAACAAACCCGCATTTCAGAAACGGCTCAATCCCGCGGACTCAATTGTGGCACCAACCTCAGCAACTGGACGCAACAAGGCCCCATGAATGTCGGCGCACGTTGTAATGCATTGGCCGCCAAGCCTGATGATGAGAATACCCTGCTGGCCGGTTTTTCCGGAGGCGGCATTTTCAAAAGCACCGATGGAGCAGTAAACTGGCATCCTGTTTTTGACGACAACCCTGAACTTTCTATCGGCGACATCACCTTCGACCCATCCAATCCCAACGTCGTGTATGCAGGTACCGGCGACCCAAATATGCCGATCAACGTATTCAACGGCGACGGCGTTTACAAAAGCACCGATGCCGGCGAAACCTGGCAACGCCTTGCCAACAGCCCGGAGGGCATCGTTTCCAAAATTATCGTTCACCCTACGGATCCGTCCATACTCTGGACGGCCACTATGGGCAATCCATTTGTGCGAGACAACCAGCGGGGCATTTACAAAAGCACCGATGGCGGCAATTCCTGGCAACAAGTGCTTTTTGTGAGTGATCAGGCCGGGGCCAGCGATCTTGTGCAGTCGCCCGTCAACCCTCAGATCCTGTACGCATCGTTCTGGGATCGTATCCGAAACAACTTTGAATCCGTCATTTATGGTCCGCATGCCCGGGTATATAAAAGCACCGATGGCGGCAATACCTGGACCCAGCTCGGCGGTGGTTTGCCAACCGGCACTATGGGCCGCACGGGACTCGCAATTTCGCTGACAAACCCCGACAAAGTGTACGTCGTGTACATAGATTCGCTCAGCACGCCTGGCGGACTTTACAAAACAGTCAATGGCGGCACGAATTGGACACCCATAAATATTGTTCAATTGGAAGATGCCTGCAGCGATTTTGGCTGGTATTTTGGTAAAATCCGCACAAGCCCCACCGACGACGAAGAACTGTATTTTCTCGCCATTCAGTTGTGGCGAAAACCCGCCGGGAACACTGGTTGGTTCAATGCCGGCAGCGGTCACGCCGATAGTCACGATCTGATCTTTACCCAAAGCGGACGCCGGTATTGGTCCAACGATGGCGGGGTGTACCGCAATGACGGACAAGCCAGTTGGACAAAAGCCAAAAATCTGCCTGTGACCCAATTTTACCGCACCAATTTCAACCCACACGAACCGGACAAATATTGGGCGGGCGCGCAAGACAATGGCATCCAGAAAGGAAACGGGCTTAACCCCAACAACTGGATCTCCGTTTTTACCGCAGATGGTTTTAGCTGCGCTTTTGATCCCGGCAATCCAGAACATTATTGGGTTGAAATTCAGAATGGAGCCATCCATGAAACCACCAATGCCGGCGATACCTGGCAATTCGGTTCTGCGGCACTCGGTACTCCTGACCGCACCAACTGGGACACGCCTTTTTTCATGAGCCCGCATGTCGCCAACCGGCTTTATGCCGCCACCTACCGTGCGTATGCTAAAGACGCTGGCGGCGGTTGGGGCGCCATCTCCGGCGACCTCACGGACGGGATCATTTATGGCGCACGGTTTCACACGGTTTCTTGTATCAATGAATCGCCCGTCACCGTGAATAAATTGATAGCCGGGACCTCTGACGGCAATGTGTGGCGACGTGAACCTGCCGGCACTTGGACGAACATAACAGCCGGATTACCAGAGCGTTATGTCACTTCCGTTCACTATTCCACGACACTCTCCAATCGCCTGTTTGTAAGTCATTCGGGTTACCGTGACAATGAGCACATTCCGCACATCCACCGTTCGGACGACGACGGTAATACCTGGCAAGACATCTCCTCCGATCTGCCTCAGGTACCGGTTAATGACCTTTTGGTCCTGCCGGGTTATGCCGATCAGGTGCTGTTCGCGGCCACGGACGCAGGGGTTTATTTCACGATTTCTGGTGGAATTTCCTGGAGCAGATTGGGTGGAAACATGCCCTACATCCCCGTTTTTGATCTGGAGCGGAACCCTGTGCGCAAGGAATTGGTGGCGGCTACTTTTGCCCGGGGTATCTGGACATTCCCCTTCGATTCTATTTTTGTGCAACAAAATCCGATCATTGTCAATCTCTCCGGTAAAGTTCGAGACGAGATGGGTGAGGGTGTTATTGAGGTGGACGTGGAGGGAACCTTGAGCGATGGAGATGGAATATTCAACCTTCAAAATGTGCCGGGATGCGCTCCGTACACCCTCGAGCCTTACCGCAATGACAATCCGCTCAACGGACTGACCACCTACGATCTGGTGTTGATCTCCAAACACATCCTCTCCCTTGAGCCATTGAATACACCTTACAAAATGATCGCCGCCGACGCGAACCGTTCGGGTAGTATCACCACTTTCGACATTGTGCAATTGCGCAAACTTATCCTTGGAATTGACACGGCGTTCACCACCAATACCTCCTGGCGTTTTGTTCCAACGAACCATGTTTTTGTGAATCCGCTCAACCCGTTTCAAACCTCTTTTCCCGAAACGCTGGATGTTCAGGTGCTGACCGATCCACTCGCAGATCTGGATTTTACAGCCATTAAAATCGGGGATGTGAACAATACCGCTGTGCCAAATCTGACCGCTTCCGCTGAAGAACGTACGCTGGGGGAATGGCCACTATTGGTGCATTGGAAAATGGGTGATCCGATAAATGGTTCAGCTACTTTGGATGAACCCATTACCGCCAAAGACCATGAGATCGTGTCGGCGGCTTTTTCTTTACCTCGCCTCAGGAAGGAAATTTACCCTTCCGTGCCGATTGCCCTGCAATTTACGCTTCAATTCAATCCGGAACAATTAGTTTTTGAAAGGATAGAACCCATGGCGCCGGGTATCTCAACCGAGAATTTTGGACTGAACCGGACGGGTCAGGGTGTGTTGACTTTTTCTTATTCGTCTGAGGCCATTGAGTCGTCTGACGAATCTACGCTTTTCAAAGTCATATTCCGGGCGAAAGGGAGTATCCATTTAAATGACCAGCTTCAACTTGCGAATTGGCCTACGCCGTCGTTAATGTACCAAACTGACGGATTGGCTTTGCGGCCTGTGTTGGATTGGGCTAAAGTGGCTTTTACTGCTAATTTTTCCCCCAACCCCTTTGGTGTGGGCGGAACCTCAGTTTTCGCAAATACCGCAGAGATACTGGAGGTTTTTAATGCCAGCGGAATGCATTTGTTTACAAAAAACATTGCGCCAAATACAGTAACCAGGCTCGATTCGGGGCTGTTCCCAGGACCAGGCGTGTATTTTTGGCGCATGGGAGAAAAAACTGGTAAGCTGGTTTTTGCGCCGTAGCACTAAGGCGACTTTGTCATTTTAAAGACGATTTTCCTAACGATTTTCAACTTTAACTACCAGGGTGCTCTAAAGTTGGAATTCAATCTCGACTTTTGCACACCCATTTGGCAAACACTGTAATCGGTACGCTGGCTCAAGTCAGTTGCCACGCCCTGGAAAATAAAACCGATTATGTGGCGTTAACACGCCTTTCCTTTCTCTGCTCAACCATTTTTAGTAGTCTGGTTTTCAGGTCATAACCTCGAAAACAGGTACTTTTTTCGGTCAAAACTATTCTGACCTAAACCGCGAACCGTTTAGACGTTGAACAAACAATGCAGTTAAAAAAATCTGTTTACTACTGGCTTGTACTTGCCGTTACCCTGTGCTCGAATGCTGTTGTTTTTGCTCAAAAAGTGGAGCCGCTACAACTTTCTGACCTGGAAGAACCGATTGACACCACTGATATTTTAGTTGCCAAAGGTGGATACCCGATCACAATCTCTGATGCTGAATTGCGAGAAAGGCTTGGATCTCTGAGCAGCTGCCTGGAATTGCGCACTACCGCTGTGGTGAAAAGTTACATCAAAACTTATGTGCAGATCCAAACCGAGAAAACACGCAATATGCTCGGAAAACGGCTCACCTATTTTCCCCTCTACGAAGCGAAGTTTCAAGAGTATGGTGTGCCGGAAGACCTGAAATTCCTCTCGGTCGTGGAGTCCGCACTGAATGCGAAAGCGGTCTCCCGGGTAGGTGCCACCGGACTTTGGCAGTTTATGCCCAGCACCGGCGGTGAATACGGACTTCGTACGAATACTGCTGTGGAAGATCGCAGCAACCCGGTAAAAAGTACCGATGCCGCCGCCCGCCACCTGCGTGATCTTTACAAGCAATTTGACGATTGGGCACTTGCGCTGGCGGCATACAACAGTGGTGCAGGCCGTGTGAATGCCGCAATTCGTCGTGCCGGAAGCCGCAATTTCTGGACCATCCAACGTTTTCTCCCTGTTGAAACACGCAACTATGTTCCTGCATTCATTGCAGCAACTTATATCTGCAATTACTTCCAGATCCACGGCCTTGCGCCGAACAACCCGGATCTGGACCAGCAATTGACCGACTATGTCAATGTTTATGAGGGGATTTCCTTCCGCGACATTTCGGACGCCACGGGCATTGAATACGAGGTGATCAAAGACCTCAATCCCGGATTCAAGCGCGATTACGTGCCGCCTACGAACGAGGGGCATTTTGTGATTGTGCCAGAACGCGTTATGCCCGCGTTCATTCGCTATCTCAACTCGGTGAGCAGTGCGCGCAAGTACAACCTGGAAAGCATCGAAAAGTACACCAGCGCCGACAACGGTGATGGCCGCTACTGGATCAGCAACGCTAAACCTAAAGAAATAGAACATGTAGATCGGTTCGCCTCGCGCCTCGGTATTTCAGGTGTTCAATTGAAATCCTGGAATAACCTCGAATCCAATTATGTAAAGCCAGGCCAGATGCTAAAGCTCTACCGCCCGGTTTTTGTACAAAAGCACTCTGGAATCCGCATCGAAGCGCCTAAGACTACAATCGCTCCAGGCAAACCTTCCGTTGCGCCCAAGAAAACCAATACGCCCGCCGGTAAATCCAAACCCGGAGGCAGCCAGGCGGTGGTGATACAAGAAGAGCCACAAGCGCCCCGGGTAAAGCAGTATCAATACCATACCGTACGGCGGAACGAATCGCTGGAAGACATTGCGCGGCAATATGCTACCTCTGTGGAAAGTCTGCGGAAAATGAATAGTCTCGATAGTGTTAAATTTGGAGCGCGATTGAAGATCAGAGAGTTCTAATTTACGAATTGCCCGTTTTTTTTAAATAAAATCGAAGCCCCCCGAAGTTTTCAAGAACTTCGGGGGGCTTTTTTAAATTAAAAACGGATTTTTGCGCACCAGATCAACCAGTCACCAGTAGGCAGTCACCAGTAGGCAGTCACCAGTAGGCAGTTACCAGTAGGCAGTCACCAGTAGGCAGTCACCAGTAGGCAGTTAGCAGTAGGCAGTCACCACTACACCAATCACCATTACACCAATCACTAGTTCACCTGTCACAACCAAAACAAGGACGGGTCGCTAATCACAAATCTATTTCTCCGTCATGATCACACGTGCACTCATTATCGAAGACGAGCCAGAAGGCTTGGAAAACCTCAAAAACCTGCTCCGCATGTGCTGCCCCGATGTGGACGTGGTGGCTGAAGGTGGCTCCAATGCTGATCTGCTTCGTTTGGCGGAGGACCGCAGCAACCGCTTCGATGTGGCTTTTCTTGACATCAGTTTGCCCGACGGACTCGTTTTTCAGGCCCTTCAACAAATTGAAGAAATGCCGTTTGACATCATCTTTGTCACCGCCTGGGATAAGTATGCCATTCGGGCTTTCGAATTCGCTGCCATCGATTATGTTACCAAACCCATTGAGCGCGAAGAATTGATCCGTGCGGTAAGTCGTATTAAACCACGCAATCAGGATACCAAAGAGCGCCTTGAAGTGCTTCAGCAAACCTATAATCCTAACACGCCCAATGCTTTCAACAAGATCGGTATCTCGGCCATGGATGGGGTTCATTTCGTACGACTCGCCGATATCACCCGACTGGAGGCCGAAAACAATTACACGCATTTTTTATTGAATGGGGGAAATCGTATCACTGCCAGTCGCACGATAAAGGCCTACGAAGATGCGCTTATAAGTTTCAATTTTGTCCGGGTACATAAAAAGCACATCGTGAACATGAACTTCATGAAAACCTACATCAAAGGCGAGGGCGGTTATCTGATCATGGAAAATGGCGACAGTATCGAAGTGTCACGGCGACAAAAAGTGAACCTTATGGACGCGCTCAAACGCACACATGGAGAGACGTGGAAATAGAATGTGGGCAATTTGATTAATGTGATAATGTGGCCAATGTGATAGCCCGGTCTTCGTTTTACTCGCCTTAGTCTATGACGGCTGCGAGATACTTCGGCGGGTAAAAATGCGACTAATTTTATCTAGCTAGAAGTAAATTAAACTTCTTCCCAATCGAACCAATCGTACCAATCGAACCAATCGAATCAATAAAATAATGGGCTTTTTTGATAAATTTTTCAACAAGGAGAAAAAAGAGGACCTGGACAAAGGGCTTGAAAAAACGAAAGAAGGACTTTTCGGAAAGCTGGGCAGGGCCATTGCAGGCAAAAGTACTGTGGATGAAGAAGTGCTCGATGAAGTAGAGAATATCCTGATTTCCAGCGATGTAGGCTTAGATACCGCCGTGAAGATCATCGGACGCATAGAAGCCCGGGTACAGCGTGATAAGTATGTGAACACGGCTGAACTGAACGAGATCCTCCGCGACGAGATCGTGGATCTTCTGGCGGAGAACAACACGGAGGATGTGGAAGACTTTGACATTCCGGCAGGTAAAAAGCCGTATGTTCTGCTCGTCATAGGCGTAAACGGTGTGGGCAAAACGACCACGATCGGAAAGTTGGCCTGGCAGTTCAAACAACGCGGCCACAAGGTAGTGCTGGGCGCAGCCGACACCTTCCGTGCAGCCGCAGTAGATCAGCTAAAGATCTGGGCCGACCGGGTAGGCTGTGATTTTTACTCCAAAGGAATGAACGCCGACCCTGCTGCCGTAGCCTTTGAAACCACTCAATTTGCGCTTGAAAACAATTGCGACGTAGCCATTATCGACACGGCCGGCCGCTTGCACAACAAGAGCCATTTGATGTTGGAATTGGGGAAAATCCACCGCAGCATGGAGAAAAAACTCCCCGGAGCACCCCACGATGTTCTGTTGGTATTGGATGCGAGTACCGGGCAAAACGCTCAGGAGCAAGCCAAACAATTCACCGAAGTAGCCCCGATCACCTGTCTTGCGCTTACCAAACTTGACGGCACTGCCAAAGGCGGCGTAGCCATCAGCATCAGCGACCAGTTCAAAATCCCCATCCGATACATTGGTGTGGGTGAAAGCATTGATAAACTACAGATATTCAACAAGCGAGCCTTCGTGGAATCCATCTTTGGGGGCAAGCAGTTGGGATAAAAAAGTGGTAAGTGTTTGGTGGTGAGTGTTTAAAACAACACTTAACACTTGCCACTCAGAAACAAAACCATGATACAAGTCCTACACATTTCCGCAGAGTGTTACCCCGCGGCCAAAACGGGCGGCTTAGGCGACGTGGTCGGCTCCCTGCCCAAGTACATGACCCAGGCGGGTGTACTTTCTGCCGCCGTTATCCCAAAGTACGCGCTCAAATGGATCAACGGACGGGAATGGGTCACAGTGTATAGCGGGGCAATTCGCTCAGACTGGCGGACCATTCATTTTTCTGTGCAGCAGGAAAAAAGTAACGCGTTGGGCTTCCCATTTTTTGTGGTGGACATCCCCGGTTTGTACGACCGGCCTGGCATTTACAACGATCCTAGTGGCTGGGCTTATGGAGATGAGATTGAGCGCTATCTTGTGTTCCAACAAGCGGTGCTTCAATGGGTTACCTCCTTCCCTGAACACGAGCGGCCCCGTGTGCTGCATTGTCATGACCATCATACGGGATTGATCCCATTCATGACCAAATACGCTCCTGACTTCCGGCCTTTATCCGAAATACCCACAGTGTTCACCATCCACAACGGGCAATACCAGGGTGCATTCAGTTGGAAAAATCACAACCTCTTGCCTTATTACGATGCCTGGGCAAGGAACTATCTAGACTGGAATGGTGCAGTGAATCCTATGGCTTCGGCCATCAAATGCGCCTGGGCGGTTACCACCGTTTCGGAAAGTTATCTCTACGAACTTCATGAAAGCAGTCTCGGTCTTGAGCCGCTTTTCCGCCTGGAATGGCAGAAACAATGGGGCATCATCAACGGAATTGACGCGCAAGTGTGGGATCCGAGCACTGATGCTGCCCTTCAATTTCGACTGGAAGAGATCAGTCAAAAGTCAGAGGACAAAAGTCAAAGGTCCTTTGATATTCAAGGTTTTAAGCAAAAAAACAAGCGGGTACTGTGCGAATGGTTTGGCTTGCCGGAACATTTGCCCTTGGTAAGTTTCATCGGGCGGATGGTGAACGAAAAAGGCTCCGACCTTTTGCCCGATGCATACCGGAGTTACATCCACGCCGGAGGTTCTGCAACTTTCCTCGTATTGGGCACGGGCGAAGCCTGGACGCAGAATGCGTTCCGCTCCATGTCGCATCAATATCCGGGCCGTGTTAATGCGGTGATCGACTACAATGAGGCCCTCGCGCATCAGATCTATGCAGGCTCCGATTTCCTCATTATGCCATCGCGGGTAGAGCCTTGCGGACTGAACCAGATGTACGCTATGCGTTACGGGACAATCCCTATCGTGCGCTCCATCGGTGGCTTGAAAGACACCGTGCCCGATATTGCTGAGCCCGATGGCTTAGGTCGTGGCATTCGTTTTGACCAGGCAACCACTAGTGATATTGGCCATGCGATCCACCGCGGCGCAGCCATGTGGCACAATGAACCAGGGATCGTAGCCTTGTTGCGCAAACGTATCATGGCGGCGGATTTTTCCTGGGAAAACACGGTTGGCAGATATTTTAGTGTGTATCAGCGGATAGGGGGGAGGGTGAAGCAGGAGGCAGTAGCAGTGGCAGTCGAAGGGAAGGGGCAAGCCGAAGTTTTGAGGAAGGAGGAAGGCAGCCAAGTTACGTCGAAGAAGAAGGGGCGCGGGAAGAAATGAGTTTCCTGAAACCAGTTTTTTATCCAAGTGTAAGGAAGGTCAATGTTCGCGTGACAATTTGGAAGATCACCCGGCTTTTTGAAAAAGATATTTCTTGTCAGTAAAAGAAAAAATAATTTGGCAAACACACGCAGTGCTGTACGTTTGCTTTGAATCAAACAGCAAAAACCACACCTGCCATGATAAAAATGATTTGCCTCATTCTCGGCGGCGGAGCCGGGAGCCGTCTTTATCCCCTCACCGAAAAACGTTCCAAGCCTGCGGTGCCCATTGGGGGCAAATATCGTTTGATCGACATCCCCATTTCCAATTGTATCAATTCAGGCGTGAAGCGGATGTTCGTGCTCACGCAGTACAATTCGGCGTCGCTCAACGCCCACATCAAGAACGCTTATAACTTCGACCATTTTACCCAAGGTTTTGTGGACATCCTCGCAGCGGAGCAGACGCCCGGCGATTCTGGTTGGTTTCAGGGTACTTCCGATGCCGTGCGCCAGAGCCGCAAGCACTATGAGCGTCACGAGTTCGAATACATCCTCATCCTTTCTGGCGACCAGCTCTATCAGATGGATTTTGAGGCTATGGTGAAGTATCACATCGAAAAAAAGGCCGATGTCACCATCGCTTGTCTGCCGGTAGACGCGCGCGATGCCACCGGATTTGGCATCATGAAAGTGAACAATGAAGGCTATATCCCGCGTTTCGTCGAGAAGCCAAATGCGGATATACTGCCCGATTGGGCCAGCGAGGTCAGCCCGCTCAATAAAAAAAGAGGCCGCAATTACCTTGCATCCATGGGCATTTACATTTTCAACCGGAATGCCATGGCTGAGCTGTTCGATCATCACCCAAATGCTACCGATTTTGGCAAAGAGATCATCCCCGCAGCCATCGCCGAAGGCCGTAAAGTAGCAGCCTATCAGTACGAAGGTTACTGGACCGACATTGGTACCATTCGTTCCTTCTTCGAGGCCAACATCGAACTAACAGATCATATTCCACCCTTCAATCTTTTTGATTCTCAGAAGGTTATATATACCCGTGGCCGTATGTTGCCCCCTGCTAAATTCTATGGCGGCACCCAGCTCAACCGAGCTTTAATCGCGGAAGGCTCCATCATTCACGCCCGGGTCATTGAAGGATCCATCATTGGTTTAAGATCCCGAATTGGCGAGAACACCGTGATCAAAGACTCCATTGTGATGGGCAATGACATCTACCAAACCTTGCAGGAAATTGCCACCCATCAGGAAGACATCCCACTTGGGGTTGGCCATTATTGCCACATCGAACACGCCATCCTCGACAAAGACTGCCGGATCGGCAACAACGTCGTCATCAAAGGCGGCGATCACCTGCCCGATACCGATGCCGACGAATACGTCATCCGCGATGGTGTAGTAGTGATAAAAAAAGGCGCAACGATACCCGAAGGCGCCAGGATCATGTGAACTATGAACTCCGTCAGTTTATAATTCATCATTCATCGTTCCAAAAAGCGACAGTTGATTTCGCGCCCGCAAAAGGTTGTGTTCTGCTGAAGTTATTTTGTAATACACATCGCCAGCCAGCCAATCGGTTAAGAAGCGCAGGGCTTGCTCTCCCGCCATCCACGCTGCGCCGAGCATCAGGTTTCCCCGCTCAGTATAGGTTAAAAAATCTTCAGTTTCTTCCAGAAAGCCCCTTGTAAGTGCGTCCAAAACTTCGGCGCGCAGGGTAGGGTTTTGGGTTGAATCCTCTGCACAATCCGGTGCGAAAGTGCGTACCATATCGCCAAAATCAGAGAGTAATGTGCCGGGCATTACGGTGTCTAAGTCTATCACTGCCAGGGCTTTCCGAGTAATGAGGTCGAAAAGAATATTGCCCGCCTTGGTGTCGTTGTGTGCCACGCGCAGGGGCAGTTGGCCAGATTTTTTCAGGGAACTGATTTTGTCAAAAACAGGTTTTGCCGAAAACATCAGCGCTATTTCAGACTTCGTTTTAACCGCCCGGCGAACAGGATCCTCCTCCAAAATTTTTAAAAAAACCTCCCATCGGCAATCGGTATCGTGAAAGCCAGGAATAGTTTCCGCCAATGTGTGTGCCGGGAAATCGCGCAAGGCCCGTGCAAATGCGCCATACGCCCGGGCGGCTTCAAAGGCAATTTGCGGATCGGATGTTCCCTCCGGCGCAAAGGAATTTTCTATAAATGAAAAGGCCCGCCAATAGTTGCCCACTTCGTCTTTTTGCAGGAATGCCCCATTGAGCGCGGGCAAAGGCATCGCGATCTGGTACGGATAGGCCTGTTTTGAAAGATGTTCACACACACGCAGGGTGTTCTCCATCACGAGCTCTGGCTGCCTGAAAACGAGATGGTTAAGTCTTTGGAGTAGTGCCGTTTTTTGCGTTCCGGCGATTTCAAAATCGAGGCGATAGGTGTCGTTGATGTTGCCGCTGCCAAAGGGTGTGGCACTGAGGAGCCGGTCGAAGTAAAAAATGAGGCGTGCGATATGGGTCATATTGTCCTTACCCGGCCAAAGGCTTGAAGCAGGTGGCGGGGTTTGGCAAAATTAATGCTTTATCCATTTTTTCACTTGAGTGCAGTCTTCAGTGCGTAAAACAGCCAGATAAACACCTGTCGGATAGGAGCTTATGGGGATCTCTATTTTCTCTTCATTGCCTGGCGCTTTAAGGGTGAATAGTGATTTTCCATCCAGATCAACAAGGGTGATTTCGGTAACCTGACTACCCAGTTTAGTGGGTAAAATCGTCAGACAATCATGGGTTGGATTCCCTGCAATTGTGAATAAATTATATACATCTTCCACATTAGGCTCTTCTGTTTCGACACTAACCTTTGTCTGCCATTCGTTGGAGAATTGGGTTGGAAATTGCTGAAACTGGGAGGTATCGCCGCTGGCTGAGATTACCATTTGCACTGCATTGACCTCAGAAGTGAGCGCAACATACCCAGGGATACCGTTTACAAACCATTTATAGAATTCTTCGGTCACCACTGTGCGCTTGTGCGCACCATTGGCTGCAGGGAGGCTATCAATCCGGGTAAGCAAAGTCTTGATTCTCATTGCGTTGTCGTGCTCAGGCGTACCTCCCCCAAAATTGAGCGAACCATATCCATCATACTGTTGTTGAAAATGGGTACGGTAATAGGTTATTTGTGTTCCAATTTTCAAGGTGCCACTAAATTGCCCAAACTTGATTGCGCCGTAATTCAAGGGGTAAATCTGTTCCCAGGCCGGTACGTTTTTATAAACAATATTGCCCAAAAAAGCCTGACCAAGGAACCGGGTGCTTGAATCCGTTTTTGAATAATACGCAAATCTGGTAGGAGAGCCTGTGATCAATGTTTGCACGCAATACTGAGCGCCTGGATATTGAGCGGCAAATGGCGTTCCGGCAGAGGAAAGGCATGCTTGTTTAAGATTGGCAAAAGGTGAGTTTGAATAGGGCAAATCCCAAACCTGATCGGGACCAGCTGAACCCGGATCTGTATAAGGAAGTAGGTTGGTCCCAACATATTCCATTTTGTTGCCGATTACTGGCTCGACATCAAAATCAAATACGGGTTGGCATATTGCGGAGCATGCAACCAAACAAGTTGAAAGAACAGAGAGATAAATTCGAGTAGCCATAAGAAAGTCAGATTTTTCTTAAAGGTAACCAGAACGCACCTCGGTTGGGAAGGGGAATGAGCAGGCCGTCACTTTCAATAGGCAAGGCAAGGTTTGTGATGAGTGAATGGAAATATCCAGCATTTGAGGCGCCGCACAAAGAGGCCCCTCAAATGGATTTCTTGCACTATTTTATTCGTATCAGATCCACGCCTGATTCCCGCACCAGCCGGTTCAATTCAGGCAGTTCCTGTGCTTTTACGGCCTTCCATTTAGTCAACTGCTCATCTGTGAGCCGAAACAGCAGTTCGCGTACTTCAGCGGCTTGTTGCGTGGGTGCAAAATCACCATCCACCGTCTGGCCCATGAGGTTGGCGAGCTTGTCATTGAGGCGCACCGGGTAGTTAAGTGGATCCTGGCTGCTGCGGTTTTTGGTCTGGTAAAGGGCTTCTTCCACACGCGTCATCGTCGAGTCCATTTTTGATGCCAGGTCTTTGATAGCCTTAAATTTATCCCCTTTAGGGAGCTCGCTGGTGATGGCTTTCACTTGTCCCCGTACATTGCGGATCTCCTTGATTGCACGGTGCGCTTCTGTAAGTTTTAAACCCACAGATTGCACAAAATCAAACTGTTGTGCAAAAGATTCTCCCGTTGCACCGGAGCGGGGATCAGGTAGGATCGTGAATCTTTGCTCTTCAGTTTTGCCTGCAGCGGTAAGGCGGACACGGTAATCGCCCGGTACTGCCTTCGGGCCTTCCAGATCGTAACTCCACAGCACCATGCCTTCAAACTTCTCTCCATCCGGATAGCGATGATTCCAAACGAAAGCGTTGCCACCCGCTTTCAAGTCACTCAACTTGCCACCCTGGTTTTCCCAGGCAGCCGGGATCTTTTGGTTTGAAAAGACCTTAATGGTGTCCCCGTCGTTTTCCAGAATGGTCACCGTAATGGTATCTTTTTCACCCGGTTTATTTTTAAGGTAAAAATGGACCATTGTACCGTTGGGGTGGTTTTCACCATTGGTTTTGGAACCTTTTACCGAACCTCCACGCATTCGATAAGATGCTTTGGGTTGGAACAAATGCATTGCTTTGTTAGTGAGGGGATGACTTGAAGTCAGCCCCTCACCAGGCATGGCCGCCGCAATCTGGTGTAAAAGTGTGAGGTCGTCGATCATCCAGAACGAGCGTCCTTGTGTAGCAGCAATAAGATGATCGTCCTTGATGCACAGATCGGTAATGGGAACTATGGGTAGATTTTGCTGGAATTTTTGCCAGCTACGACCATCTGTAAAACTGATATACATGCCTTGCTCAGTGCCTGCGTATAAAATGCCCTGTCGTTTTGGATCGGCTCGAACAACACGTGTAAAATCCTGATCTCCAATGCCGTCGGTTATTTTTGTCCAGCTAATACCGTAGTCCTTTGTTCTAAAAAGATAAGGACGGTAGTCTCCCTGCTTATAGCCTGTACAGGCGAGATAACAGCCACCGTTATGGTGTGGGTCAGGTTCGATCGAATTGACCATCGTCCATTTCGGCAAATCAGGCGGGGTTACGTTGGTCCAGGTTTTGCCGCCGTCGAGGGTGACATATATCAAACCATCATCACTTCCCGTCCAGATCAAATCCTTCACCCGTGGGCTTTCCGCAGCGGCAAAAAGGGTGCAATAATATTCGACGCTAGTATTGTCTTGTGTTATAGGGCCACCGCTGGATTTTTGGCGGGTTTTGTCATTGGTGGTCAGGTCCGGAGAAATAGTCTGCCAACTTTGGCCTTCATTGGTGGTGACATGAAGATAATTGGAAGCGGCGTAGAGTTTTTTCGGATCGTGCGGGCTAAAGAAAATGGGATAATTCCATTGAAAACGATATTTCGCATCTTCAGCGCCATGGCCCATGTTGTCTTCCGGCCAAACATTGATGGGGCGGTAGCTGTGGTTCTTATGGTCCACCCTACTCAGAAAACCGTGGTATTCTCCACCATAAACAATATCGTTGTTGTTTGGATCAACGGCAAGGTGGCCGCTTTCACCTCCGGCAGTGGGCTCAAAATCCCGATCGCCAATGGAAGACCCCTCTGTTCGATGCGCAATCCGAACGCTGCTGTTGTCCTGCTGTGCCCCGTAAATGCGGAAAGGAAATGCGTTGTCCGTCGTAACGCGATAAAACTGTGCCGTAGGCTGATTGTGGTAAGTACTCCAGGTTTCTCCACCATCGTAACTGATCTGTGCACCGCCGTCATCCCCAATAATCAGGCGCTTCGGGTCTTCCGGCGCAACCCAAAAATCGTGGTGGTCGCCATGTGGAGCATATTTTGACTGAAAAGTTTTTCCACCGTCTTTGCTTTTGTGGTAAGCCACATTCATCACATACACCACGTCTTCGTCCTTTGAATCAGCATAAATACGGGTGTAATACCAGGCGCGTTGACGGAGGTTTCGATCATCATTCACCTTCGTCCACTTTTTGCCACCATCGTCAGAGCGAAATACCCCCCCAGTTTGACTTTCAATAATGGCCCATACCCGATCGGGTCGCGCCGGACTGACCGTCACGCCAATAATGCCGAGGGTGTCTTTTGGAAGACCTTCATTCTGACTGAGTTCGGTCCAGGTATCCCCGCTGTCGGTACTTTTCCAAAGGCCTGAGCCCGCGCCACCGCTTGACAGATCATAGGGTGTGCGACGAATCCTCCAAAATGATGCATAAAGGATCCGCGGGTTGGTAGGATCCATACAAACATCTACCGCACCGACGTTTTCATTGATATAATGGATGCGCTGCCAGGTCTTCCCACCATCGCGGGTGCGATACAGGCCCCGTTCTTCAGAGGCTTTATACAGGTCGCCTAAAACTGCGGCGAATGCAATGTCAGCATTGCCAGGGTGAACCCGAATTCTGGGAATATGCCGGCTATTTTTCAGACCTGCAGATTTCCAGGTACGTCCGGCATCTTCACTTTTCCACATCCCCGAACCACTGCTGACATTGCCACGCACCGTGCATTCGCCTCCGCCAACATAAATCACGTTGTTATCACTTGGCGCTACTTCGATCGCCCCGATGCTGCCGCCAAAAAAACCGTCAGAGATATTTTCCCAGCTTCGACCGCCATCCTGGGTACGCCACACACCACCACCTGTGGCCCCAAAATAAAAGAGGTTGGGCTTACCTGCCACGCCTGTCACTGCGGCTGACCGGCCACCCCGGAAAGGACCGATGTTTCGCCACTGCAGGGAAGAAAACAACATCTCGTTTACCTCCATTTTATTGGAGGAGCCTGGCTGTGGAGATTTATTTTTTTGAGAAAAAAGGAGGTTTTGTAGAGAAAGACATAGGAGAAAGAGGACGAATCTTTTCATTTTGCAGGCATAATTTTAAGCTGCAAGGATAGGAAAAAGACTCAACGATTCCTCTTTATTGCACTAAAAAAAGCGGCAATCCCGAATCATCGGGATTGCCGCTCTGCTATTTGAAATTGCCATTTACAGGCAATCTTTCCGTTTTAAATCTTCACGATCTTCAGTGTTTTCACATCTCCGTTTCCGAAACGGATTCGGGCGATGTAAATGCCTGTTGGCAGATCTTGTACCTGGAGTTCTTCAGAGTACATTTCTCCTGCAGGGATACTGATTCGGTGCAGAACAGCGCCGTTGGTAGCCGAAATATCAATTGAAACGTCCGTGTCGTACTGAATGGCGTTCATAATGCGCAGCGATTTTCCAACCGGATTCGGAGCGATGAGAATACCACTGGCAGGTGTGAAGGACACATCAAGTGCGCGGATCTCAGAGAAAGCCTCCTGACCGGTGCTGCTTAAGCGACGGATACGGTAGTAGTTTCTTCCGATCACCGGAGTTTCGTGTACATAACTGTACTGATTCGGGTTAACGGCATCCTGCTTGCCTATGATGGTCTCAAGATTGTTCCATACCTGCAAATTGGTAGAATGTTGCGCCGTGTATGAATACTCCGTCTCCTCAGGAAGTGTCGTCCAATTCATCAATACGGAGCTTGTACCCGTTTGATCTACCGTAAAGTTCATATTGAACCCTTCGCAACCAGGCGAACCTGCAGGCAATACTGTGATGATCACAATGTTAGATTCAAGGAATGGACAGCCTTCACGGCGAGCGCAACGCATGAACTTGGCCGTTTCAAACAAGGGTCCTGGCTGGTAATTAGCGCCCGTTGCACCTGGAATTGCAACCCATTGCGGTGGAGCCTGACCGATTTGAATGAACTGCATCCAAAGATATTGAAGCTGACCGCTGCCACCTACGGGGGGGACTGTTTCAATGATCGGAGCAGGCGTTTCACCTTCGCAGATCGTCTGACTGCAGCAGATCACTCCGGCATTGGTGATATTTTCGCAAATTGTATGAATGCCAGCATCAAAGCAAAGATTGTCTGGCTGACCTGCCACGATGGTGAAAGGTTCTGTTTTGCCGTTGGTCTTTACATCACTGTCTTTGCAGTCATTGTTGACCCAATCTTTCTTAGTCCATTGATAACCAGCGGGTTTATTACCGAACATCAGGATATAGCTTCCTGGCGTAACACAATCAAAAAAGTAAAAACCTGTACCATTGGTTGAAGTGGTACCTGCAGTTACATCGTCTGCGTTTCCAAATATACCATCAGGACCAGGCTTGATCAGCATGACGGTTACATTTGGCACACCAATTTCGATGGGAAGTTGCTGGAAACCGTTTTGATCGTCGTCGTACCAAACCCAGTCGCCAATTTTAATGCCGTTGCTGGTGGAGCCGATGGTGACAGAAGCCGTTGAAGTGCAATTGTTTGCGTCAGTCACTGTCACGGTGTAGGTGCCAGCAGGAAGATTGACCGCAGTAGCGGTAGTTTCACCATTACTCCAAAGATATACATAAGCCGGTGTACCTCCTGAAACACTGGCAGTTGCACTGCCTGGTGTGGAGCAGTTCGCATTGTTGGAGGCAACAATGACGACATTCGGAGGCAAAGAAGCAGCAATGCTCACAACGGCTGTAGCCGTACATCCGGCAGCATCCGTAACGGTAACGGTATAGGTGCCTGAGCTTAGATTGCTGACCGTGGCAGTTGTACTCATGGCAAGATTATTCCACAGATACGTATAAGGGCTCGTGCCACCAGAGGCTGCCGTAGTTGCAGAACCCGTATTGTTGCCGCAAGCCGATGGGCTGCTGCCAGAGATCACCGCTGTTGGCGCGCCTGGCTGGGTGATGGTCGCCATTCCAACCGCCTGACAACCATTGATATCCGTTACCGTTACGCTGTGCGTGCCAGGAGGAAGGTTGGTGGCCACAGAAGTGGTTTGATTGTTGGCTGAAGCCGACCACAGATAAGTATAAGGACCCGTTGAACCTGAAGCGAGGGCCGTGGCGGTGCCGCCTGAGGTACAAGTGGCATCCAGATTTACCGTTACATTTAAGGTAGGACCTTGCGATTGAAGGATGGTCACTAAAGCGATACCAACACAGCCAGAGGCGTCTGTGATGGTCACACTGTGCTGACCTGCAAGAAGTCCGGTAGCATTGGCAGTGATCTGATTATTGTCCCAATTAAAAGTATAAGGCGCAATACCGCCGGAAGCAGAAGCCGTAGCTGTACCACCCACCAAACAAGTAGCTGGAGCAGTTGCGGTTGCGCTTGGAACCAACGGCGTTGCAGCAAGGATCGTCACATTTCCGATGCCTTGGCATCCAGTGGTGATGTCCACAACGGTCACTTTGTGTGCACCTGCTGCCAGATTGGTAGCGGTAGAAGTGGTTTGACCGTTATCCCAGCTGTAAGCGTAGTTGCCAGAGCCACCAGAAACGGTAGCCGACGCAGTTCCTCCAACGGTACATCCGGCTGGAACGGTGGGCATTACGGTGACAGTCAGCGCATTGCTGTTGTTTACCACTACAACGCTATTGGAGCAGGTACAACCATTTGCATCGGTTACGGTAACTGAATATGTACCGGCAGGAACCGTAATGCTGGGGTTCGACTGTCCGTTACTCCAGTTATAAATGTAAGGTTGTGTACCTCCGGTAGCCGTTATGGTAGCCGTTCCATTGAGGCCGCAGTTGGCAGGAATTGAAGCGGGCGTGCAAATCAGTTGAGCAGGCTCAGCAAGTGATTCGGAGGCGATGTTGGAACAACCCGTTCCTAAATCAGTCACTGTTACGGTATAATTACCGGGACCTAAGTTGGTGATATCGGCAGTTGTGCCTCCATTGCTCCAAATATACGCATACGGGCCAACGCCCGACATTACGCTTACGTGAATCCAACCATTGTTGGCGCCAAAGCAAGTAATTTTCTGGTATGTGGAATCCATCAGCCAAATGCCTTCGTTCCAGAACCCAACTTCACAGAAGTCCATTGCAGTACACCCATTGGCATCGGTAACTGTCACGGTATAAGTCCCTTGTGAAAGCCCGACAATTTCGGGAGTCACCCCACCATTGCTCCAAAGATAGGAATAGGGTGGAGTTCCATTGCTGGGAACCGCTGCTGCCGTACCATCGGGCACAAAGCCACAAATTTGGCTATTGCAATAAACATCAACGCCTAAAGCAGGGGGGGCAGTTATCGTACCGCAACCTGTGGCAACGCCAAGGTCGATGTCTACAACGGTCACACAGTAGTTACCGGGTGCAAGGTTGGTAATGGTTTGCGTGGTAGCACCGTTGCTCCAAAGATAGGTGTAAGGAAACCAACCACCGGAAGGGTTGGCGGTGCCGCTGTTGGAGCCATTGCACGCCACGTTGGTGACGGATACGGTTACAATAAATTGCGCCTTAGAGAGTACAGGCAGCAAAAAAGCCAACATGAAGGCAAAAGATGTAATTCGGTTTTTGAGATAGTAATTGGTAGAGGCTTGTCCCATGGGAAACAACATTTTTAAACTGTAATCGGATATTTTGACACTAAAGGATTAAACGTAACGAATGAGCGGCTACTATAAAAAGTAGCCACCTTTTAGATACACTGGTGGGGGGTGGATTGAAAAAAAGGGCGAGAGATTAAAACTTCTGTGGCATCTTATGCTTAGCAAAAGTAGGCCCTTTTACGGTTAGTACCGTGTTCCGTGCGTGTTAATTTTTTCCCTAAAGTAGGTTAGTGTCGGGTAGATTGCCCTTTGAAAACCACAATACCTAGGAAGGCCATCAAGTTACGCAAAGAATTTTTTTATATACTTTGTCGCATCTTTTGGTGGCCTTCGGGATAAAAACATCAAAAATTTGTATATCAACGCCTGATTTGCAGCGGTTTAGTCCCCATTTTTCCATCGTTGCCGATGACTTGAAGGAAGTAGTTCCCCGTAGGCAAATTGCCCAAATGAAGCGTTTCCTGGTCTTGGCCTTGTAGTCTTTGCGAGCGAACCACACGACCATGCTGGTGCATAACCCCCATTGGAAGGCAGACCAGTTCCGAAATTAAGCGCAATTTGTGTGCTTGCAGTAAGCAGTTGCGTCTGTCCAATTGCAGGATAAGCAGCCAAAAGGCTCATAACTGCGAATATTGTAAGGAGTTTTTTCATAAAAAGCAGGGGGTGTTTTGGTAAAACTGATGAAAGCAAAACTACTTATCTATCTAATCTCCTGTAGCTTTTTGAATGTTGATTCTCCAAAAATTGTCTTCATTCCGTTAAAACATGGTCAGCCCCAACTTTTTGTCCAAAAATGAGTTTAATTTGCCCCGGTAAACAACCTTTGGGAACCCTGACTGCTCTTTTGAATCATGATTAAACTTCCCGAAAGTTTAGAACTTTCGGAAAGTTCCCAATGACCTCAATGTCACAATGACCCCAATGACACAATGACCCC
>JAUSMG010000489.1 GCA_030645295.1 Saprospiraceae bacterium
CTTGTGCAAATAAACCTGCCAATACATCAGCCGCCGTGCAATGAGGAATTTTTCGATACTGTAAATGCCTTTTTCCTCCACCACCAGTTCGCCATCATGGATGTCCAACATGGTGATGATGCGGTCATAACTGATTACACCTTCGCTTACCCCGGTAAAAAAACTATCGCGGTTGAGGTAGTCCATCCGATCCATATCGAGTTGGCCCGACACGAGTTGATGAAGAAATTTTTTGGGGTACTGGTCCCGAAAGATGTTGATTGCCAGCGATATACGTCCCTCAAACTGTCGGTTGAGGTCTTCCATAAACAGACTGGAAAGTTCCTCGTGGTGCATATCGGTTAAGGAGTGCTCCAGCGCGTGGGAGAAGGGTCCGTGGCCAATGTCGTGCAAAAGAATTGCAATGCAGGCTCCCTCGGCTTCTTCTGTCGTGATGTCGGCGCCTTTTTGCCGCAGGGTTTCAATGGCCTGCTGCATGAGGTGCAATGCTCCAATGGCATGGTGAAAACGGGTGTGTAAAGCCCCGGGATATACATACGACGTGAGGCCAAGTTGCCGGATACGGCGCAGCCGCTGGAAGTAAGGATGGTCGATCAAATCCAGCAAAATGCCGTGCGGCACCGATACAAAACCGTAAACCGGGTCATTGAAGATTTTTTTGCGGGGAATCATTTGCTGCGGTTTTGATTTGCTTTATAATATCTCTTCTTCTCCCAAACTCGGTATCCCCACATTCCCAAACCCATTTTCCATCAAATACTCCCGCCATTTTTCCTGACGATCAAGTGTGCCATGGGTTAACCAGACCTTTTTGACCGATTGCTTTTGGTTGGCGATCATTTCGAGCATTTCCACGCGGTCGCCGTGAGCGGAGAAAGAATCCATTGTTTCTATGTCGGCTTTTACCTCAAGTTTTTTACCAAAGAGAAAGATGCTTTTTACTCCGGCGCGGAGTATGCCACCCAGCGTGCCGGGGGAACAATAACCCACGATCAGGATGGTATTTCGTTCGTACTCAATATTATTTGCGACGTGGTGACGAATGCGGCCGGCATTCATCATTCCAGAGGCAGAAATAATGATACAGGGCTCAGGAGAGTTGTTGAGTTGTTTGGAGGCTTCGGTGTCGCGGATGTAGACCAATCCATTGAAACCGAATGGGTTATCATCCTCCGTCATATAGCGGTGAAGATCGGAATCGAAACATTCCGGGTGATTTACATAAACTTCTGTGGCGTTGACAGACAGTGGACTGTCTACATAAACCGGAATATGCGGCAATTCACCGGCACTCTGGAGTTTGTCCAGCATGTACACGATTTCCTGGGTGCGGCCGACAGAAAAGGCGGGAATAATGACCTTGCCTCCCTTTTCTTCGCAGGTGTGACGAATGATGTTGATAAAATGCCCGACTTCGGCAGGTGGCGATTCGTGCTCGCGGTCACCATACGTACTTTCACAGATCAGGTAGTCCAATTCGGGCATTGGCAATGGGTCTCCGAGAATGGGACGGTTGGGCCTTCCAATATCGCCGGTAAAACCAAAGTGGGTGGTTTTGCCGTCTTCTTTGATTTCAAGGGTGACGGTCGCGCTGCCCAGAATATGGCCTGCATCACGGTAAAGCACCCGTACATTTTCGTGAACGTGGAACCATTGTTCGTAGTTAAAACTCGCGAACTGCCGCATTACCTGCTGCACATCCTCCAAAGTGTAAAGCGGCTTTTTCTCCGGCTCGTTTTCTTTGCGATGTTTTCGGTTGAAGTATGCCGCGTCGCTCTCCTGAATTTTGGCACTGTCCAATAGCATGATCGCACAGAGGTCGCGGGTGGCATGGGTAGCATATATTTTTCCGCGGAAACCATCACCGACGAGTTGAGGAACCCGCCCTGTATGGTCTATATGCGCATGGCTTAGAATGAGACAATCTATTTCCCGAGGGTCAAAAAGCCATTTTTCGTTGAATGCAGTTAGGGGATTGCCATTGCCGGCTCTTCCATCGTCGTCGCCGCCCTGGTAGAGGCCACAATCGAGCAATATCTTATAACCGTTGTTGAGTGTTAGGAGATGGCAGGAGCCAGTGACTTCGCGGGCTGCGCCGCAGAATTTTACTTTCATAGTGTGATTTGCTGTGCAAACCTCGCAAATTGTTTTTGAAAAGAGGTAGAATGTTTTTAAATTTGGGAATCAGAGGTACGTAATCACTGAGTTTACCCATCACGGAACTTTCCCCCCAAGCTTTCGTTTCTTTGCACCTCAATTTTATGGAACAACCAAAATTCGCTATTGACAAAGAAAGACTCGGCCAGCGGCGTGCTGCGCTCGAGATCCTCCGCCTGCGCCTCAAGGAAGATTTTGTCGGCATTGACGAAATCATTGACAGCCTGCTCGACTATATTCAGGTCTGGTACCTGATGCCCGAGGTACTTACGCGCCCCATCATTGTTTGCCTTTGGGGCATGACCGGTGTGGGCAAAACCGATCTGGTGCGCCGCTTGGTACAACACCTTGATTATCAGGAACGTTTTGCAGAAGTTGAGTTGGGGAATACCGACCAGACGACGTATTTTAGCAGCGTAAATGCCATCCTGAAATCCAACGGACTGGTGGATAGCCGCCCGGCCATCGTGCTTTTCGATGAGATCCAGCGATTCTATACCATTGAGCCGGACGGTTCGCCGGTGCAGATGACCAAGTTCAACGATTTCTGGGAATTGCTCTCCGATGGCCGCCTTGCCAAGCGTGAAAAAGAGGATTTCGATTATTATATTTCAGATTTCATGTTCAATCAGCGGCAGCGCAACCGCCGCCCGCCGGGAGAACCTGTGCCCCCGGAAGACCCCATGCAGGATACGGTGGGCATCTGGGAGGCCAGAAATTTGAAAAAAATGCTCGAACTGGAGGAAGATGTGCTCGACATCGCCGAGATGAGCAAAAAACAAATGCTCGATATCATCATCGAAGCCAAAAGCCGCCGCCGTGTATTCGAGCCGATCGATTATTCTCAAATGCTCATCCTCATCAGCGGAAATCTGGATGAGGCATTTCAAATGGCCACCCACACCTCCGACAGCGAGGTGGACGCGGATATTTACCACGCCTTTACCAAAAAGATAACGGCAGTGGACATAAAAAACGCCCTTACCCGCCGGTTCAGGCCGGAACAGGTAGCGCGTTTTGGCAACATCCACCTCATTTACCCGAGCCTGCGCAAAGCTGATTTCGAGGCACTTATCCGCAAGGAAGTGGGCAAGATCATCGGCAAGACAGAGGAGCGTTTCAATGTAAAAATTCACATTTCAGACCATGTATTCGCGCTCATATACCGAAATGGCGTGTTTCCCGTCCAAGGTGTTCGTCCGGTGTTCAGCAGCGTGACCGACATTTTGGAAACCAACCTGAGTAAATTCCTGTTTGAATGTCTGAACGATGGTAGCGACTCGTTTTCCATTGATTACGACAATGAAGGAAAAAAAATATTGGCACAGATTGGAAGCAGAAAAGTCGAGATTCCATTCGTGGGTCGCATTGACAAGATCCGGCAGGGCAATATCGCCGACGTAGTGGCCAATGTGAGTGTACACGAGGCTGGCCATGCGGTGGCTTACGTTGTATTGTTCGGCATCGCACCACTGCAACTCAAATCGAAAGTAGCGAGCAGTTATGCTTCAGGCTTCACGTTTCCGCACGAGATCTATGAGACCAAAGAAAATTTGCTCAAAAAGATAAAGGTGTTCCTCGCAGGCGGCCTTGCCGAAGAACTCGTTTTTGGGGAGGAAAATGCCACCGTGGGCCGCTCCAACGACCGGGAGCACGTAACCATGCTGGCCATGGACTACATCCGTCGCCACGGATTCGATGAGCGGTATCAGGCCAACTACACCCTGGAATATGGCTTTTCGATGGACAAAAACGCGACCGACAAAGACGTGGAGGCCATGATCGCGGGCATTGTAAAAGAAACCAGGGCCTTGTTGGCGAAGCAGCTAGACTTTTTGCTCGATCTATCTCGCGTACTCAACGAGAAAGGCAGCATGGATGCACAGGATGTGGCCGAAGTGGCTGGCCGGTTTAGTCTCCCGGCGGCGATTAAAGAGGAAGGATACCTCCATTTGCCCGGCTATCTGCAGAAGTTGGGGTAGAATTTGACGAGCAAACAAAAACGGGAGGCCAATCCTGCTGGATTTAACAACCCTACCCCTTGACAATTCGAAACGGTCCGTATCTTTGCAGTACCACAGACGCCGTTCTCTCTGCACCGGCTCGAACACTTAAATGTTATTTTACAGGGGTACTCCCCGGTTCAAGGAAAGTTGTTGCCGTTGACTTGTCCGGCAGTTAGCAATTACGCCCGACCTCCGTTCTGTCTATCCCGCTTTTACCAGTCTGCGAAGCCCTGGTTTGCACAATGCGGTGTCTGTGGTATTTTCCTGAATTTTTATGATTGTTACTGACGCGATCTGCTCCAATGGGTCGGGGTCAATAGATTTTTGCGAAAAAATTTGACCAGAACTGCTCTACTATGCAACGCTCATCCTCACGCATAAAACGGCGGACAACCTGCTTTTGAAAATCCCGCCTGAGGTACTGCCCACCGTGCAAGAAATTGTAGAAAAAGTGAAGGAGAAACAAGCGTTTTATTCGAAAAAGGAATAACTTTGAAGTAGCCACCAATTGCACGAATTGGTGAAAATTAGTGAAATTAGTGGCCACTTCAACTTTTCACTTACCAAACCAAATGGATCATGGCAAAAGAAGACATCGCTCCGTATCAGCGAAACCTCGCCCTCAAAAAAGAATTCAAATTATTGGGACTAGACCTGAATGAGGTCATGGAATTCAGTCCTTTCAATCTGGATTTGGAAAACCGCCGTCTGGAAAACCTTCTCGACTTTGTGCATCGCTATCAAAAGTATGGCAGCCCGCAAACCATGGAACTGATTGATGGTCCTTACCAGTTCCCACCCATTTTTCCAGGTATTTCGCCAGAAAATGACTGGTATCGTTTCGAGTTGTGGCTACAAGGCTTGCCAACACGCACGACCTTGGCGGAGCAATTGCCGAAGGATTTTGCACTGAAACGACCCGAAGAACTTTCTGAGGAGGAGATCGGTCCAGCATTAGACCACCTGGCGGAAGTCTTATCAGAACTTGGCTATGGAATCAGCTTGCAGGACGGAATTCCACCTCGCCTGGTGTATGAAAACTTGCTCGAACACTTGGGCGAAGACTTTGAGTTTGATCCCGGTGGCGGCTGGTGTTACGATGGATGTAGCGGCTATTGTCCAGGCTGTTTCCAACGCCCCTGGTGCAAGGTTGGGTCAAGTTCCTGCTGGACTGAAGACGAGGAAGCGGGGAAAATGCATCTGATTGAATCACTCAACCGATATGTATCCGCCAGTCCACAATCCTTAGAGATATTGCAACGATTGCAGGCGGCGGAAGACGCTCGCTATGCTAAATTTCAGGATGAAAACCCGGATTCTGGGTTGGGCGATCCTGCAGCGGACGATGATCGGAAAGCCAGGCTGAATTAATAGGATTAAGCGCTCAAAAGCAAAATTAGACCGTAGTTTTGCGTCCCACATTGATCCATATTTTCCACTGATTTAGTATCCTGCCATGTCCGATCAAATTCGCCAACTCGAACCCTCCGTCCCCTGGAACCTTTTCGCTGACCTCAACGCCATTCCCCGTGCTTCCAAAAAGGAAGAACGCATCGCCCAATGGGTGCGAGATTTTGGCAGAAAACACGGTCTGGAAACCCTCAGCGATGATTTTGGGAACATCATTATCAAAAAGCCAGCCTCTCCGGGGCGTGAAAAAAGATCCGTCACCATCCTCCAGGGTCACCTCGATATGGTGCATTCCAAAAATGCGGATGTTACCTTCGACTTTGACAAGCAAGGTATTGATATGTATCTGGACGGAGATTGGGTTCGAGCCCGCGGTACCACGCTGGGCGCGGACAATGGCTTGGGCGTAGCCTCTATTTTGGCTGTTTTAGCCTCAAAAGACATAGCCCACCCACCTTTAGAGGCCTTGTTTACCCTCGACGAAGAGCAGGGACTCAGCGGCGCAAAACTCCTCGGCCGCGGCTTGCTGAAAGGAAAGGTGTTGCTTAACCTGGACACGGAAGAAGACCATGTGCTGACCATTGGCTGCGCAGGCGGCATTGATACCCTGATCGATTGGACCTATAAAGAGGAGGTTGCGCCAGAAAACCTCGTTCCGTTCCAGTTGAAAGTCAGCAGTTTGCGCGGCGGACATAGTGGCATGGACATCAACCAGGGCCGGGGCAACGCCAACAAAATCCTTGCCCGGGTGCTCATGGCCCTAGCACCTGCGGGACTGCGTTTGTCCAGCTTCGATGGCGGCAACCTGCGCAACGAAATCCCACGCGAGGCGAAGGCCGTGGTATTGGTAAAAAATGAAAAACGTTTTGAGAAACTGCTCCAGGCCACTTTTAAGGAGATCGCAGTTGAATACCAGACCACTGAACCAAACCTGAAAATCGCCGCCACCGAGACCGCCAAACCGGCCAAAGTGATGCGAAAAAGCGATCAGGCCAAATTCCTCCATGCCATTCGCTCCGTGCAAAACGGGGTCTACCGCATGAGCCCGGAGATTCCCGGACTGGTGGAAGCCTCCACCAATCTGGCAAAAATCACCCTCGGAGACGGCAAACTAACCATCGGTTCCCTCCAACGCAGCTCCGTAGAATCCAGCAAAGCCGACGTGGCCGCAGCCTTCCGCGCGCCCTTTGACCTGATCGGCGCCAAAGTGCAAACCGGCAGTGAATATCCCGGCTGGAAACCCAATCCGAGTTCCAAAATCGTGCAAAAAATGGCGGAACTCTATAAGAAAAAATTCGGCCACGCACCTGTTATAGAAGCATGCCACGCGGGACTTGAATGCGGCATTATCGGTGAAGCCTATAAAGGACTCGACATGGTATCCTTCGGTCCGCTGATCCAGGGCGCCCACAGTCCGGACGAGCGGGCTTCGGTGTCCAGTTTCAAGAAGTTTTGGGGATATTATCTGGAGGTATTGGGAGCGATTTGAAAAGTATCACCTCCCATGCCCAAACCACCCAAACCTAAAATTCAGCCCAAACACCGGGGCATTCAAATCCTTTTTACCCAGTTCCGTAATCCCTTCAAAACCATCCACAAAGCGATAACCCGCAGTGGCCGACATCCGCATCCAGTGGGTCAGGTTTAATTCCACCCCAACTTCCGGAAGGACAACCAAAACTGCGTCATTGATATCGTCCTCGTCCAGTTCCCAGTCCCAGTCATTATACCGACGAGCCCGTCCTACAGCGCCGCCGCCGACTTTAAGGGAGCCTGTCAGGTGCAATGCTCTTTTGGTTGGATAGGAATAGCCCAGAACCAAACCGCCATGCCCGAGCGTAAAGACATAATCCCGGTCATCCCGCCGGAAACCGTCATAAGCTTCCCCGTGTCCATACAGTCCTACCGATAAGCTGTTGAATACCAGCCCCACAATGCCACCTGCGCCGTAACCCCTGTAATTGTTCACATTGGAAGTGCTAAAATCAAGCCCCCCCCCAAGCGCCGCGAAGCTTTGCCTTGTTGAAGAGGGTTTGTTCCTGTTGGCGGGTTGGTTCTTGTGCAGAGACCGATTCTTGTTGGGCGGCCATTTGAGTGCTCACAAACAAAAGGCAGGAGAAAATCAAGTTGTATTTCATGTCTTAAAAATGTTTAGTTTGACTTTAGACACACAAGCCCTGGTTATACCCTGATTGCCGGGGTAAAAAAAATTTCCCGACCTTGGCCGACAAAATTTGCCTAACCCATGCGCACAAAAATCTTCCTCTTTTCCAGCCTTTTTCTGTTGGTTTCCGTGCAATCCTACGCCCAGCAACCCAAAGTTTTTGATGCCCTGCAATGGCGGTGCATCGGCCCGCATCGCGGCGGACGTACCGTCGGAGCAGTGGGCGTGCCCCAGCAACCGGGCACTTTTTACATCGGTGTAAACAACGGTGGTGTTTGGAAATCAACAGATTATGGCAGGGTTTGGATGCCAATTTTTGACGATCAGCCTACGGGTTCTGTGGGGGATGTGGCGGTAGCGCCAAGCAATCCGAACGTCATCTATGTAGCCACCGGGGAAGGCCTCCAACGTCCCGACCTGAGTGTAGGCAACGGCGTGTATCGATCAAGCGACGCTGGAAAAACCTGGACAAACACGGGCTTGCGCGATGGCCTTCAAATCGGCGGACTCGCCATTGATCCCACAAATCCCGACCGCGTCTTTGCTGCTGTTTTAGGCCATCCTTATGGCGCCAATGCCGAGCGCGGCGTGTTCCGCACAAAAAATGGCGGCAAAACCTGGGAAAAAGTCAAGTTCATAGACGAGAATACCGGCGCGATTCAAGTGACCATCGATCCCAAAAATCCCCAGATCGTATACGCCGATTTTTGGGCCAACCGCCTGGCTCCCTGGGAAAACGGAACCTTCCAAGGCCCCGGCTCCGGACTTTGGAAAAGCACCAATGGAGGGGACACCTGGAAACAACTGACCAATGGATTGCCAACGCCAGCACAAGGTTTGAGCCGCATCGGATTTTGCATTTGCCCTTCTTTGCCCTCCCGTCTATACGCCACCGTGGACTGTGGCGAAGGCACCGAAAACGCCGAGCAATACAGCGGCATTTACCGCTCCGATGATGCTGGAGCAAGCTGGTACCGAACCAACCCCGACCCGCGGCTCTGGGGCCGCGGCAGTGATTTCGCCGAAATCAAAGCCGACCCAAAAAATCCCGACATCGTTTATTCCGCCAATGTGGCCGCCTGGAAAAGCACCGATGGCGGCAAAACCTGGCAGGCTTTCCGAGGCGCACCGGGTGGCGACGACTATCATCGCATCTGGATCAATCCGACGGATCCCAATATCATCCTGCTCGCCAGCGACCAGGGCGCAATCATCACCGTCAATGGCGGTCAAACGTTTAGCAGTTGGTACAACCAGCCCACGGCCCAGTTTTACCACGTCAGCACCGACAATGACTTTCCTTACAACGTGTACGGCGGGCAACAGGAGAGCGGTTCGGTCTGTATCTCCAGTCGTGGCAACGACGGCCAAATCACCTTTCGGGAATGGCATCCTGTGGGCGTGGAAGAATATGGCTATGTCGCGCCGGATCCGCTGGATCCCAACATCATTTACGGCGGGAAGATCACGAAGTACGACAAGCGCACAGGCCAAACTCAGAATATCAGTCCAGATGTAGTATCCCGTGGCTACCACCGGTTCATCCGGACGGCGCCCGTACTCTTCTCTCCGGTGGATCCGCGCTGTTTGTATTTTGCTGGCAATGTGTTGTTTAAGACCAAAAATGGCGGAAATTCCTGGGAGGTGATCTCGCCGGATCTGACCCGCGAAACCTGGGAAGTTCCCGCTTGTGTCGGTATTTTCAGTCCTGACGCGGAAAAGACCCGGCGCCAGCGCGGTGTGATTTACGCCGTTGCACCCTCGCAGCAGGATACCAGTACGATCTGGGTGGGCACGGACGATGGACTGCTGCACATTACCCGCGATGGAGGCAAGAACTGGAGCAATATAACCCCTGCCTTCGCCCCTGCTGGCCAAGTCTCGGAAGGCGGGGAGGCTTCGGCAGGTAAACCAGTCGTTACCGATTGGAGCAAAGTATCGCAACTTGATGCCGGGCATTTTGACGACAATACCTGTTACGCCGCCATCAACCGCATCAGGCTCGACGACCTGCGCCCGCACATTCTGCGCACCCACGACGGTGGCAAGTTCTGGCAGGAAATTACGACAGGAATTCCTGATAATGAGCCGATTAACACCGTGCGCGAGGATCCATTTCAAAGGGGATTGCTGTACGCAGGTTCTGAAAACGCTGTGTATGTTTCCTTCGACGATGGCGACCACTGGCAATCGCTTCGACTGAATATGCCTGCCACGAGTATCCGCGATCTGGTGGTAAAAGACGATGACCTGGTGGTGGGTACACACGGGCGGTCGTTTTGGATATTGGATAATATTACGCCATTGCGGCAGCATGATGTAGCGCAAAGAGAAGGGGCGATTTTATACAAGCCCCAAACGGCCTACCGAGTTCGCTGGAACATGAACACCGATACGCCGCTTCCACAGGAAGAGCCGGCAGGGCAAAACCCGCCGGATGGTGCTATGATTGATTATTATTTGCCCGGGGATGCTAAAAATATTAGTTTGAAAATCAAGGACAACACGGGCGCTGTGATCCGGAATT
Organism: Saprospiraceae bacterium; assembly: GCA_030645295.1. Classification (GTDB taxonomy): domain Bacteria; phylum Bacteroidota; class Bacteroidia; order Chitinophagales; family Saprospiraceae; genus M3007. Next base: position 10,265 of record JAUSMG010000489.1, read on the forward strand.
ATAGCCCGATAGATCCTGCACCCGATGTGGCGGGCGTCAATTTTCCGCTTTACTGGATCCGGCCATTTCAAACGCTTTCCAGGAAAAAAGGAGCCCACCGCTTTTGCTGGGATATGCGCTATGACCCCATTCAGGGAAGAGACCCTAATTTTCCAATCTCGGCCATTTACGGCCAGACTGCTCCGGTACCGAATGCTCCCTGGGTCATGCCAGGGATGTACAAAGTGCTCCTGGAGGTGGATGGACAAGCTTTTGAACAGCCCTTGAAAGTGATGATGGACCCCAGAGTAACCACCAGGATGGAAGATTTACAGAAACAATTTGACTTGTCCGTGCGTGCAGGCGGCACTTCTTACTGGATCGATCAAATAATCCCTGACATAAATAATAACATTGAATTGCTTAAGAAGGCATCGTTAAAAATGGAAGGCCCTGATTTGGAATCCTTGAAAACCAAAGAAAAATCCCTGGTAAATCTGCAAAATGCTGCGCAGCATCTGCTCAACCGCACCATTACGATCTTCAATATTTTACAGGAAACAGATATGCCCCCAACAAGCCAAACCATACAGGCAGCAGAAAACATCAAGGCAGAGTATGCAGACTTAAGAAGCGCCAAATTAGACTGGACAGTGGCCAACGGTCCATGGATGATTGAAATAAAAAAACTGGTAGGCCCATTGGCCGAGTATCCTAATCCCTTGCCGTATAAGCACCCGGATCCAAAGACGCCCGGGTTTGAACCTCTTTTTACTCCTGATCTTTCCAATGCCAGCTACCCAAAAGGAATATGGAGCGTAAGCCCCGATGGCGAATTAACCGCAACGCAAGACCAGTGCATTTTTACCCAAAAAAGGTACAAGAACTTTACGCTCGACCTCGAGTTCAAAACCGCAGCGGGGACCAATTCGGGCGTTATTGTTCATTGCTCGGACACGGACAACTGGATTCCCAATTCGGTGGAGATCCAGATCGCCGACGACCATTCCGCAGAGTGGAGCAAAGCCGATCCTACCTGGCAATGTGGCGCGAT
>JAUSMG010000009.1 GCA_030645295.1 Saprospiraceae bacterium
TGCCTAATGCCTCCTGTTCTGCTTTTTTCAATGATCTGGCCACCAGATCATAGGAGTGGTCGATCAATTCACGTAGCAATCTTCCGTCCAGACTACCTTCGAAATCTACCGTATTCCAGTGTTTTTTATTCATGTGCCAACCGGGTTGTATTTCGGGATATTGTTCCCGCAGTTCAACGGCCCGGTCGGGATCACATTTCAAATTGACCGTAAACTGATCGCTATCAAGGCCAGTTATGGCAAAGATCTTACCCCCTACTTTGAACACAAGCGTTTCCAGCCCAAAAGGAAAGTCCTCTGAACTAGCCCTTTTGGCCAGGCAATAATCGCGGAATTGCTCGATGTTCATCTTTTGATTGATTCGATTCTTCGATTGATTCGATTGAAGCGATTGATTCGATTGATTCGATTCTTCGATTGAAACGATTGATTCGATTGATCTAACACCCAATCGAATCAATCGAAGAATCGAATCAATCAAAAAATCGAATCAATCGGACAATTGCCATCACTGCTTGTATTTCTGCTCAAACCGCTGGTTTAGTTGCTTGTGCTTATTGTCCAGATCTATGGTGCGGCCCTGAATAAAAGCAGCCGTAACCTTACAGGTCCGCATATCCAATGCGTCGCCTTCACTGATAAAAAGTGTGGCGTCTTTCCCGGTTTCGAGCGAGCCACAAGTTTTATCAATGCCGAGTATTTTGGCGGTATTGAGCGTCAATGCACTAATGGCCGCTTCCATCGGAAGACCATAACCCACAGATTGCCCGGCCTGGAACGAGAGGTTTCGTTGTTGCCAAAATCCATCGTTGGAGAACGCAAATAACACGCCTTTTTCATATAAAATCGCCGCAGTTTTGAAGGTTTGATCGACAACCTCATCTTCCCGGGAAGGCAGACTCTGGGTTTTTCCGAGAATGACCGGCACTCCATGCGACTTCAGAAAATCCGGTATTAGCCAGGCATCGTTTGCGCCAACAATAGCTTTCCGGAGACCAAAACTTTCTGCGAAAAGCACCGATTCCTGAATGGTTTTGACCTGATCGCTGTGGATATAGAGCGTGCTCTTTTGATCAAAAAGGCCACGCATTGCTTCAAATCTGAGATTCTTAAGCTCCGGTGCTGGCTGTTGGGCATAAGCACGGGCCTCTTCAAAAAAGCGGCGGAGCGCCATCACATCTTTATCATACGGGTCATTTTTCTTCAGTTCCGGGTTGCCCGTTTCCCAGCCACCGACCGTACGCATTTGAGGCCAGCGGAGATGGATACCTTCGTCGGCGCGGAAAGTTGCATCTTCCCAGTTCCAGGCATCCAACTGCACCACGGAGGAGGAGCCCGAAATGGTGCCGCCCTGAGGAGTGATCTGCGCCAGCAATACCCCGTTGGATCGCACGGTGGGTATCACATCAGAATCCGTATTATAAGCCACGATCGAGCGCAAATTTGGATTGTATTGGCCAATGTCTGCATAGTCAATGGTAGCGCGGGCGGCTTCGATTTCTGCAAGACCGAGGTTTGTAACGGGCGCAATGAAACCAGGATATACCTGTTTACCCGATGCATCATAAACAGTGCTGTACTTGCTGCGGTCAAGGCGGATGGTGGTCGCATCTGCCACCAGTGTCAATTTGCCCCCTTCAAAACCAATGGCACTGTTGGCAATGACCTGACCGTTGCCCAAATGCGCCTTGGCGCCCAGGATGAGGATGGCGCCCGCCTGCGGTGGTGCTGGCGTGGGGTTTTGAGCAGAAAGTACACCTGAAAGATTAAACAGCAAAATGTAAATAAGGGAGAAACGCAAGGACATAACGATGCTTATTGAGTTATTGTGGGGCAATATTAACACAGTGATCCGAAATTTCAATGTCTCAATGTAGTATCCCTACCCGCCATCTTGTTCGTTGTCCAGGCAAAAATGCAAGCCGTCCAGAAGGAGAACATGGAATAAATTAGCGCTGGTTTAACCATTTCTGCATTGTCGAGCATATTACTCCCCCCGGCAATAAGGAATGCGAGGGTGGTGTTTTGTACCCCGCTTTCCATAGCAGCGGTAAGTCGGGAGGGGTGTGGCATTCCCATATAACGAAGGGCAAAATAGCCTGTGAACAGGCAAGCTGCATTTTGCAAAAGCCCAACGGGCAAAATAAGCAGGATGTCGTGGGCCGTTAAACCTGTGCCACCTACACTTTCGCTGCCAAAAATCTTGACGGCGAATACGATTGCCAGCAATCCCAACATGACATATTTTGCAGGTTTGCTAATTCGTTCTGCAAAAACAGGGCGCATTTTCCGGAGCAAAATACCCAGAAATGCAGGGATAATGGTAATGAAAAAGATATGGCCAACTGTGCCCCAAAACGGTAAATGCAGATCGGAGGATTTGCTGAGGAAGATGCGCAGGGCTAAATTGACTACGATCGGAATAGAAAACAGGGTGAGGGCGCTGTTGACCGCTGTGAGCGAAAGCGAGAGCGCCACATTGCCGCGCCAGAGGTAAGTTAGAAAACCCGAGGTAGCGCCTCCTGGACTGGCTGCAAGGATGATGAAACCAACCTTCAGCTCTGCTGGGATGGGCAATAATAGGGTGATTATGAATGCGATGGAAGGCAGCGCAAGCATCTGAACCGTAAGCGCTGTAAAAAAAGCGCGAGGGTGCCGAACCACGCGCATGAAGTCAGTAAAGGTAAGTGATAAGCCCACGCCGAACATCACGAGTGCCAACACAGAACCAACAGAAAGATCGACGAAGAAAGCAGGACTCAAAAGAGAAACGGTTTTTTTTCGGCACAAAAGTAAACCCCTAAACCACGTCTCCAAGCGTGTTATCTCTTTTCGAGCAATAATGCAGCGGATTTATGGTTTATCGCAGTACAGAAGTGGATCATAGCAATTTTGATCCTGAGAAAATTTCAATAAAAACAAAAAAATATTTGCAGAAACAACTGTGAAAGTTATGTTTGCGATGGAATTCATTCTCTAACCAAACTTTTTACAGTATGAAAAAGGTCCTTACGTTTACAGCACTTTTTATTTTTGCATGCGCCACCGTTACACAAGCTCAGTTTGTACTGGGTGGCAACATCGGCTTTTCTACCAATACCATTAAAGATGAGCCTTCCGGAGACGAGCACAAAACCACTTCCCTCAACCTTATACCCCGCTTGGGCTACATTTTTGGGGACAACTGGGCTGGCCTCGAAGTAGGTATTAATTCGATCATGCATACAGATGACAGTGATCGGGAAACCAAAACCACCCTTACTACCGTTGCGCCATTTTTCCGTCACAACTTCTTGAATGTCAACAACATGGGCATCTGGATGGAAGCGCAGGCAGGTGCCATATTTGGCAAAAGCGAGTTCGACGGCACCGAAACTGCTAAATTCACTGGTTTTGGTGCAGGAATCCGGCCCGGGGTTATTTTCTACGTCGGTGATCACCTGTCCTTTGACGTATCGTTTGGCCGACTCGCTTTCAGTCAAATGAAATCCGAAGATCCTAATGACTCGGATAACAATACTACCGATACGGATTTTGGGCTTAACCTCAATGGTGAGAACTTCTTATTCGGAGTTAACTGGTCGTTTGGCGGGGGCAGCGATGACTGATCAACGCTAACCTGATTGCTTAAAGTACAGAAAAGTCGCCTGGTGCATTCCGGGCGACTTTTCTTTTTGCTCACTGGATAAAGAATTATTTCCCTTCTTCCATCCGCACGAAATACTGTAATCCAGCTTCGTCAATTACCCCCAGTAAAGACCCTGAATCATCAGCCACCCCTACGATCCCAAAGCCGCGCTGCCGGATCAAACCGCTGACCTTTACAAGCGAATCCTCCAAATGCACTACTTCAGATCGTTGCGCATACTGACTAATTTCAGTGGTCACGTCGGGTTTTCGCATGGCGCGAACAATGTCCTCTTCTTCAAGCATGCCAACCAGACGATCGTTCACATCGAACACCAGAAAATGACGTTCAAGCCCATGTCGGAGGGTTTCGATGGCGGTTAGCATCCAATCGTTGGAACGCAAATGGGTAAAATGGGGACGCAACACATCCCGTGCTTTAAAACGAGAGAGCAGGTCTTCTGTTTGTACATTGTCATTCTCTGCCCGAGCCGCGTAAATGACGAAAATACCCAGAATACTGAGCATAAAGTCGCTACTCCAAAGGCCGGCTGCAACCAGCATAATGGCGATGGCCTGACCCAGCCATGCGGCAATCTTGGTGGCCTTGGGCCGACCCAACCACATGGACAGTAAAGCCCGGAAAACCCGCCCGCCATCCATGGGAAAAGCCGGGATCATGTTGAAAATGACCAATACTACATTGGTGAATGCCAAATAGATGAAGAAATGCACGGCCGGCGACATAAGATACCCCGATTCTGTGGCAATCTCCTGTCCAATATCCCTGGTTTGAACCGCCGAGAACATCATTTCTCCAAAACCACCCTCCTCCACCGAGAACCTTAACACCACAAACAACAGCGTGGCAATGACCACATTCACCGCAGGACCAGCAATGGCGACCACAAACTCCTGAAATGGTTTTTCGGGCATTCGTTCCAGCCTGGCTACTCCACCAATGGGCATCAATACAATATCCCGGGTTTTCACTCCATACCGGCGGGCAGCAATGGCATGGCCGTATTCATGGAGTAAAACACAGAGGAACAAGGACATAAAAAGCGTGGTCAGCCAGATCGTTTCGACCGTGCCAAGCCCTTCGCTTTGGGCGTGCCAAAGGATGTAAATGAAGATCAGCCCGAAAGTCCAGTGCAAAAAGACCGGGATGCCAAGCCATGTGAATATTTTTAATGATCCGCGCATTGAGGTATGTGTGTGAGGTCGTGAAAGGCCCGTTTAAGGTTTGCCTTGGTTAAAACATTGGCAGTTGAAAGACCAAAGGGATAAGTAGAAAACGTAAGAGCGGGATGAATGTTTGAGTGGGTACAGCCTACCGTAAATACGATGGCCGTTAGAGCAGGTACTGGCAGTTTAATGTTCAATGTTTGGTTTGGCAGGCCTGGTGGCAAGGATAATATACTGATAATCCAGCATATCTTTATCAATTTTTGAAATCTTGAAGCCAGCAGCATTCAGCTCACGCTCTACCTGAGCCAGGGATACTTTATACTCATCGGGAGGTCCTACCGGCAGGTTATTCTTTTTAAAATCAATGACAAGCAGTTGTCCGCCAGCGGCTATGCCTTTATATAGAATTTTGAGGTATTGATCCCTGTTTTCAATATAGGCATAAGTGTTCACGATCACTACATCATCGGCCTCGCCAGGTTGAAGGAGTGGGTCGTCATACCTGGCCAGACGGCTTTCGAAACGGTCGCGGTACACTGCAGGAAGCCGGACTTTCACGCTATCAAGAAAATTAATAAAGCGCGGATCAATATCAATACCGATCACTTTTTTTGCCTTTGGCACCAACCGGAAGGTAAAATAGCCGGTTCCTGCGCCAATATCGGCAACTGTTTTGTCATTGATGTCGCCTAAAAAAGAGATCACCAGTTCGGGCTTTTGCCAAATCCCGCGATCCTTGTCTTCAAAGTCCGCCACGAGGCTTTCGAAGTTACCAGCGCCCGTTTTGGGCAGCAGGATCGGATCCGAAACCGTTGAGGCCGGGGTCGGCTTTTCCCGGAAAAGCGCCGGATCGTCGGTACTGGGTCGAGGATCGTTTTTACACGATAAAAATGCCGCAGACAGGAAAAGATAAGTAGCAATATGCCTCATGGGTCGGGTGGATAGAGCAAAACCGCGACAAATGTAGAAAGCCCGCGTTGAACGCCATTGAAAAGTTGACGAGGGCGAAAGTTTTAACGACCGAAAAAGGAGCAGGAGGCGTCTATCTTTGCGCGGAACACATTGATCACATTTTCAAATTGGCCACATTTCTTAAACCCATCTCTACTCCCTCCGGACTCGCATTCTGGTCTGCCAATCTGCTTGTGGTAAGCATGGTGGTTTCCCCCTTTCTGCTTTCAATCAGCATGTGGTTCCTGGTATTCGCTGCCTGGTGGCATACCGCCGAGACCCTTCAATCCTCACTACGCATGCCCCATACCTGGTGGGAAGTGTTGAAAGTATCTTTTATCAGGCTTTTTCAAAGGCGCGAACTACTCGTGTTGATGTTGCTTTTACTCGCTCCTGCCATCAGTTATTTTTGGTCGGATGATAAAGCGTATTGGCTGCGACTGGTGCAGACGCGCTTGCCCTTTTTGGTGCTTCCCTGGACTTTCGCCAACCTCCCTACCCTATCGGAACGCCAATGGAAATCAGTGCTTTATCTATTGGTGTGGTTCATGGTGGGAATGTGTATTGCGATCGGCATCAATTTCCTGTGGCATTTTGATGCGCTCATTGAAGGCCTTGGGCGTGGGAATCCGATACCTGTTCCGCGCTCACACGTCAGGTTTAGCCTGATTCTGGCCACTGCTATCATTGCCGGCGCATGGCTTTGGCAACGAGGTTTTTGGTTGCGCAAGGCCTGGGAGCGGAAAGCCCTGCTGGCAGCAGTGGTGTTTTTGTTTGTTTTTCTGCACGTATTGTCAGTGCGCAGCGGTTTGTTTTCCTTGTATGCTGCGATGCTTTTTGCCTTGCTTCGCTATGTTTGGCTCAGTAAAAAATGGCTCACAGGCCTGGCAGCCCTCGGCGTTCTATATGCCGGGCTATGGGTTGCTACGGAGACCGTGCCCAGTCTGAAAATGCGCATTGCTTATATGAAATACGACTGGGAGCGGTTTAGCACACAAGATGGCGGACACCTCTATTCCGATGCTGTGCGCTGGGTTTCGCTCCAATCAGGCTGGAATGTGTGGCAACAAAACCCCTTGTTGGGCACTGGTGCTGGCGACCTCTTAATGGAGATCAGGCGCAACACCGCCGAGTTGTACCCGAGCTACGCTCAGGAACCACAGCTTCCGCACAACCAGTTCATCTTCATCCTGGCCAGTACGGGGCTATTGGGTTTATTACTCAGCCTGGTGGCGTTCTTTGGGCCGGTTTACTACGGACGAAAAAACTTTCTTTTTTTGTTATTTCAAGTCATGGCGTTCGCGTCCTTCCTGATAGAATGCACGCTTGAAAATGCCATTGGGGTGGCTTGGTGGCTGTTCTACACATTATTCTTTTTATCATGCAAGCAAAAAAATCCTTCGGGCAACATTTCCTAAAAGACGAAAACATCGCTGAGCGCATCGCCGGAAGTCTCCTCCAGGCGCAGCAAACGGGCTGTGTGCTGGAAGTTGGCCCCGGCATGGGTATGCTTACCAAATACCTGCTAGCCCAGCCCGAATATGAGACTTTCGCGATAGAAGCCGACCGTGATATGGTGGAATATCTGGGAAAAAACTATGCCGAATTTGCCCAAGACCACTTGATCCCCAAAGACTTTTTAGACTTTGATGCACCGGCATTTTTCGGAGAAAGGCAGTTTTGTCTGATTGGAAATTATCCTTACAATATCTCTACCCAAATTCTTTTCCGACTTCTGGATTGGCGCGACCAGATCCCTGAAATGGTTGGCATGTTCCAAAAAGAAGTTGCCGACAGGATCGTATCCAAACCCGGTTCGAGGGTCTATGGTATCACGAGTGTGTTGGCACAGGCATTCTTCAAAACCGATTATCTTTTTACCGTAGAGCCGGGTTCCTTCAACCCGCCACCCAAGGTGGTTTCAGCAGTCATCCGACTTACCAGAAAGGAAAATTTCACACTTGGCTGCGATGAAAAACGCTTCAAAACCATTGTGAAAACCGCCTTTGGTCAGCGCAGAAAAATGTTGCGCAATACACTCAAGCCATTCTTTGACAACGACTTACTGATGAGCGACCCCTATTTTGAAAAACGTCCTGAAACGCTGGGCTGGGAGGAATATGTAACTTTGGCAAATAAAGTAAAAGAATAATACCGCAAAATTTAAAACAGGAGAACCGCAAAATGTAAAACAGAGAGGAGTTGAGCCGTTCTTTGCATCCCAAGGTTTTGTCACTTGGTTTTACATTCTTCAAAGGGGGAGTCGGGCTCGAGTTGCTTAGGATTCTTTCCTTTTTCTAACCACTGATGTGTTTCTGCAATTTAGCCTATTGCGGTTCTTCTGTTTTACATTTTGCGGTTTCATTAAAAATTTATGAAAGAGCAGCCTTCCTACTACGACCTCGTCTACGCTGTCGTCCAACAGGTGCCTCGTGGCCGCGTAACCAATTATGGCGCCATCGCAGATTTTATCGCGCTAGGCTCTTCGCGCATGGTCGGCTGGGCCTTGAACAACTGCCACCAGATGGATAATGTGCCAGCCCATCGGGTGGTGAATCGCAAAGGAGAACTAAGCGGCCGGCATCACTTCGCTACACCAAGGCTCATGCAAGAATTACTTGAAAATGAAGGAGTTGCAATAGAAAACGACTGTGTAGTAGATTTCAAAACACACTTCTGGCATCCCAAAGAATTAGGCGAGGGCTGGGAGCCTTTTGAATAATCTGAAAAAAATGACGAACTAAAGCTAAAAGCACTCGTTATATTCGCATTCTTAAATTCGCATTTTGCATCAAAACTGGTCATATCAACGCATCGGGGCTTGGGCATTAGCGCTGCTTTTCTCGGCCTTTTGGTCGCTGAAAACGGTGCACGTCCTTGCGTCCCACCATCATGATGTGTCTGAGCACCCGGTTTGCGAATCCGCGCACGACTCAAATAGCGCGCATATCCATGACGAGCGCTGGGCCATCGATGATTGCTCCATTTGCGCTTTTGTGGTTTCCATTTCGGAATCATTTTCCCTGACGGGACTACCCATTTTTCTTTCCAAACTTCCAGAATCGGAATCGCCCATTTTCTATCAGGCGCCTGTTTTTGCGAACAAGGCCTGCGATTCCGCTATGCGACGCGGGCCACCCGTTTAGGTGACTGGTTGACTGTTTACCCGCCGATTTATGCGCCAAAGTCTTAACGAAGGCGTAAGTTTTAACGTAGGAGGGGTGACTGGTGTACTGGTTCTCAATGCTTAAGTTTGATAACCAATGTTTTAAGGATCAGGCTTTTGGTGCACTCCCGGGTTTTACAATTCGGGTATTTCCAATTATTTAATTTTCTATCTCATGCTGAAAAGCAAAGCCATATGGCTGGGCTTTTGCTCGCTGTGGGGCATTATTGGGTTAAGTGCCCAGGATTGCCACCTTGCACTCCGCGGTCACGTCACCGAATTGGATCATAACGAACCTTTGGCCTATGCCAGCGTATTCGTCAAAGAACTCGGCAAATCCACGGTAACGGATGAAAACGGCTGGTTTGCCATTCCAAATTTGTGCGAAAAGACGGCCTATACCATTGAAGTGCGCCACATCGAATGTGCCCACTTCACTCAAATCGTACAACTCACAGAAAACATACAAATGGATTTCCATTTGACGCATGATGCCATTTTGAACGAGGTTGTGATCAAAGAAAAAGCGCTTGCACCGCCACCAACCCAATCAGAATTGGTGGTGGATAGGGCAGACCTGGAATCTTCAAAGGGATTAAATTTTAGCGAAACCCTGCGGAAAATACCCGGCGTGAGTCTTTTAAGTTCTGGTGGCGTGGTAGCAAAACCTGTCATTCAAGGGCTTCACAGCAATCGCATCGCCATCGTGACGGATGGTGTAACCCTTCAAAGCCAACAATGGGGCAATGACCATGCTCCAGAAATTGACCCTTTCGCTGCCGATAAAATTACCGTAGTAAAAGGGGCGGCAGGGGTTCGCTACGGAGTAGGTGCGATGGCTGGAGCCGTAGTGCTCGAACCCGCTCCGCTTCGCGAAACACCCGGCATCAATGGCTGGGCGAGTCTCGGCGGATTCTCCAATGGCTGGGGCGGCGTGGCCTCCGGAAGTATGGACTGGAAACCCCGGCGCGGCAATCTGACTTTCCGGCTTCAGGGAACAGCCAAACGCAGCGGCAATCTTCGTGCCCCCGACTATTGGCTGGGCAATACCGCCGCCCGGGAATTCAATTTTTCCGCCATCGCAGATTGGAAGCGCGAACGCTGGCATCACACCCTCAGTACTACGCAATTCAGCCAGGGATTTTCTGTTTTGCGCGCCGCCCATACCGGAAGTGTTGATGACCTGTTGCTGGCCATACAAAGTGAAATGCCGCGCAACAACCTGGATTTTTTCACGTATCAACTGGATCGCCCACGGCAACAAGTTCAACACAATGTATTGAAATACAAGGGAGTATATCAATTGAATGATCTTTGGAAACTTTCGGGACAATACAGTTTTCAATACAACCAACGCCGCGAATATGATCGGGGCAGAATGAATACGGTTGCAGAGGACAAAGCTCAGGTGACTTTTCAATTGTGGAGCAATACCCTGGATGTCTCCCTGGAACATTTGCCCATTCGCCATTGGCAGGGAGGGCTTGGCGTACAAGCTTCGCAGCAACTTAATTATGTGAGCCGTGGCGGGTTTATTCCCGATTACCTCGGTTTTGGTGGCTCATTGTGGGCCATGGAGCGTTGGCGCAGATATCCCAATCCCTGGGAGTTTGAGGCCGGCGCCCGCTACGATTACCGTTGGAACCACATGACTACCGTGGGCAATGGCAATGCAAATCTGGACCAGCGACTGTCTTTCGGCAATGTTTCGGGGACCATGGGAGCGATCTACCATATCACAAAAGCGCTTACTGCGAAATTGAATACCGGATATGCCTGGCGTCCGCCGCATGTCAATGAATTGTTTGCACGCGGGGTACACCACGGAGCAGGAACGTATGAACAAGGCAATCCAAATTTAAGCGCTGAAAAAGCCTGGAATACCAATTTTAGCTTGAATCTGGAATCCAGTTTTGTCCATGGAATAGTTTCGCTCTATCACAACCGGGTTGAGGATTTCATTTATCTGAATCAACCCCGCGACAGCATTGTGATCACCATTCGCGGGCCATTTCCTGCCTATTTTTATCAGCAGGATAATGCGGTATTGCAAGGATTGGATGCCAGTTTTACGATGGATTTGCTGCCAAAATTAGCCGCTGAAAGCCGATTTTCTATCCTGCGTGGTTTTAGAAGGGCACAAAGTGGTGTAACTGAAGGGAATACTCATCGGGATTGGCTGCCTTTGATGCCTGCCAACCGATACCAATACGGTTTGAAATGGACGCTGGGTAAAAAGACGACTTATTCCAGAGCGGCAGCCGAAAAGAAAAACAGGGCAGGAAATGCCGGTGAAACCTTTGTCCGATTGTTGGGCAGCACCACCTTGCGCCAAACCCGAATTCCGGAAGAAGGATTGACCAAGGCTGCCCCAGCTACATTCACCACATTCAGCCTGGATGCTGCACACACTTTTCGGTTTAAAGGCCTCCGAAAAACCGGTAACCCCAAAAAGGATCAATTACTTGAAGTGGGGCTGAACATTCAAAATCTGGGCAATACCCGATACCGCGAGTACCTCGATCTCTTCCGTTATTTCGTAGATGCGCCAGGTTTGAATCTGGGCCTGCGGGCTAAATGGACTTTGGGAAATTAAACAGAAAGCCGTTTTTCTCACTTTCTTTGTGCTGCATCTAATTTTTATTTCATTCATATCATTTTAAAACACAAAAAGATGAAGAACACATTCATTTTACTCGCTTTTGGCGTAGCCCTGCTCGCTTTCGCCAGCTGCAAAAAGGACAGTAAAACAGCCGCTGAAAATATTACCAAAGTAGTGTTACGCCTCTCTGCCCCGGGCTTCGAACAGGAGTTTGAGGCCAAAGAAACCAACGGCGACGGCATCTGGGATTCTATTGATGAGATCATCCTGCCCGCGCTTACGGGCGACATTACCTGCCACGTCCATGTTTATGATGAGACGCAAAGCCCTGTGGTGGATTTAACCGAAGAAATTGAAGCAGAAAGTACGGCGCACATGTTCACCTTTAAAGTTTCAGGGGCAGATCTGGCCGTAAAACCCAACGACACGGATGCCAGCGGCAAGGCATTCAACCTTGAAACACTGTGGGATGCCGGCGATGTATCCAACGGTTCCATTCAAGTCCGGCTTCACCATGATCCAACCGACAAGGCGGCCCTTGATCCAGGGGGAGAGGTTGATTTTGACGTGACCTTTGTGGTGAAGATCCAATGAACTAAGCACTTGGGGCATTCAAAAATTTAACTATTGTTCCACTCCTTTGTTCCGTCGCCCAATACAGCATTGGTTTGTCCTAGTATGCCTAGCTTGCCTGAATAAGGTTATACATGATATAAAACTAACGGATCGTTTGTTGAAGAAAGTCAAAGTTGCATTTTTTGCGGAAATCCTCATCGAAGACTTTGATGGGGCCTCCAGGACTATGTTCCAGTTGATCCATCGTATTCCTGCCGATCGATTTGAATTCCTGTTCTTTTGCGGCCTTGGCCCGGAAACCATTGCGGGATTTGAATGTGTGCGCATTCCAGCCATGACCATACCGTTCAACAAGACCTATAAAATGGCCATACCATGGTTTTCAGGCCATCGTTTGCGGAAGAAATTGCAGGATTTTCAACCCGATGTCATTCATATCGCTACCCCATCCTTGTTGGGTGAATTTGCCCTGAAATATGCGAATCAGCAAAAGATCCCGGTGCTGACGATCTATCACACGCATTTCATTTCCTACATTGATTATTATCTGAAATCGAGCCCCCGCCTGGCCGGTTTTATCCGTGGTCTCATTGCTAAAAGTCAGCATTCTTTTTATGACCGTTGCGACCGTGTCTATGTGCCATCAGCGGAAATGCAATCTGCGCTCTTAGGCTGGAATGTAGCGCCACACCGTTTACAGCTTTGGCAAAGGGGCATGGATACACAATTGTTTTCGCCTTTAAAAAAAGACAGGGCTCTCGTGCAAAAACTGGTTGGCAATGACCGGCCCGTGGTCTTGTTTGCCAGTCGGCTGGTGTGGGAAAAAAACCTGGAAACACTTTGCAACATTTATCAACTCAGTCAGGATCGGAACCTTCCCTACAATTTTCTAGTGGTGGGCGATGGCGTTGCATTGGAAGCTTGTCAGCGCCGGATGCCCAAAGCCATCTTCACCGGAAAAGTGGACCATGAACATCTTTCAGTGTTGTACGCCTCTTCAAATGTGTTTCTATTTCCTTCTATTTCAGAGTCTTATGGAAATGTAGTCATTGAAGCCATGGCTTCCGGACTTCCCTGCGTGATTGCCGATGGTGGCGGATCGAGGAATTTCATTCAACAGGGCAAGAATGGTTTCTTGTGTCCTCCAAATCAAGCGGACGACTATCTGGACAAGATCACGAGGATCCTTCAGGATGCCGGGTTGCA
>JAUSMG010000013.1 GCA_030645295.1 Saprospiraceae bacterium
CGCATGAAAGATCGCCACAAGCCGACCGCCATCAGCCACCTACCGTTGCCACTGCTACTGCCACTGCCACTGCCACTGCTACTGCTACTGCCACTGCTACTGCCACTGCCACTGCCACTGCTACTGCCACTGCTACTGCCACTGCTACTGCCACTGCTACTGCCACTGCCACTGCCACTGCCACTGCTACTGTCACTGCCACTGCTACTGACTTCCTGTTGGAGAAAACTATCACGGGGGTATTGTCCGCACATTTGGTCCGGAACCTTTTTGGGAAACCGATACTTTACAAACTTTCCCCAATGAAATTGAATCCGTTTGGCACTCGGATTCCGTAACGATCCATGCGGTGGGCTTCGGTTGGGTGATGCGTTCCGGCAACGCGGGTCGTTCCTGGATAAGGCTCGATATTACCGGAGATTTTTTTCAAAGCGTTCATTTCCCAACAGCGTCCACGGGGTATATCTGTGGCAGTTCTGGTACAGTTCTGAAGACCACTGATGGCGGACAAAATTGGCGTAATATCCGCAAGGGCGGCAGTACAGGCAGACGGCAAAAACCTTTCCGTGCGCTTTGGTTTGCCAGCGCCGATCAAGGATGGATCGTGGGCGACAAGGGTATCTTTTGGCAAACCGACGATGGCGGTAATTCCTGGAATCCAGTGGCCGATGCGCCCTCAGATGCCGATTTTAACCATATCTTTTTGCTGGGAAATAGGGGCTGGGCCACCGCAAAAGCTGGGCGGCTGTTCAGTTTTGAATTTTAGGAGTTAGAAATTAAAAAACCGCAAAACCGCAGAACAGGAGAACCGCAAAATTTAAAACTTCGAGGCGCTTGATCATGAAAAAGACAAGATTATGAGCCTTCTTCGAATCATGGTGCTCAGTTTTAAATTTTGCGGTTCTCCTGTTCTGCGGTTTTGCGGTTTATTAAATCCTACTTACCGTACCACCACTTTCTTAACTCCTCTAACTGTTTCATTTTCAATTGAAACGGCATATACTCCGTCTGGCAGATCGGCGATTTGCATTGTGAGGAAAGTATTGCCCGCTGCAAGAGACCAGGTGCGAACGCGCTGTCCGGCAGTGTTATACATGGAAACGAGGGCGTCTGAAGTAAGCGTTTCATTGATGGAAAGGCGCAGCACATCGTTCGCAGGATTGGGGGAAAGATTGAACGCCAATCCACTGAGCGGATCTTTTGTACCCACAAGCGGTGAAATCTGATAAGTCCCCGTGGCCATGCCGCCTTCTCCGTCCGAAACTACGAAGCGGAACTCATCCGTACCCGCATTAAAACCATAGTCAAAATAACGCAGCGCCCCATTGTCAATATCAAATTGGGTGAACTGACCACCGATCGGCATAACGGAACCATTGCTCTCCAGCAACCCATTTTGCGGCACAGTGACGAGGGTGAAGACCAGTTCAGATGGAACATTGTTGGAGTCCTCCGCTTTAAGGAAACTTGCATCAATGGCGGCATTGTTGCCGGAGACGGGTTGTAGTATATTGTTTACGGTGATCACCGGCGGGTTGGTGGCTTCATTGGAACAAATTTGAAGATCAAAACCAGTCAGGGATCCACCAGAACTCACGGCATTGTCTTTTATCCGAAGCGTCCAAACACCTGCAGCGTCTTCTCCATTGAAAGTATTGAGCAAACCACTTGGCTTGGAACTTGTATTGGTGCTGGGGGGCGGACAGGAAAACACCGCACCTGCACCATCATCGAAACCAATGTTAAAAGTCCCGTTATAGCTACCGCAACGATCTTTCCAAAGCAACACATCGGTCCCTATAGGACTAATGAGGTGCGCTTCCAGATCCTTAAAGTAGTCATGGAATCCCTGTACTCTGGTTACGTTCAAATCGCTGATCTGTCCTCCGGCGATCAAGGTAATCTTGGACTCTACCGTAGGCGTGCCGTTGGCTGAAATGTTTTTGGGCAGGTCGTTTGCGACCAGTTGGCTGCAGTTGAGCAGACTGACAATAAACACCTGGGTTTCAGACCATTCCCCCTCACCGCATTCATTTTTTGGACGTATGCGCCAATAGTAAACGCTACCTTCCATCAGGGCTGTTGTAATTTGAAAACTTGCCAGGGTCGTGTTGGAGATCGTTGCCACGATTGTATTGGGCAGGAACGATGGACTGGTGGCCAATTCAACCTCATAAACATTTGCATCGTTTGCAGTGCTCCACTGGAGTAATGGCTGTGTATTTACGCCCGATGCGCCGTTTACAGGGGATGTTGGGGCAACAGACGTGAAATCATTGCTTACCGCAGTCAACGTGATCACTGAAGTGGATGTGCCAATGCCGGACGTGCCCAGCACCGTCACATTGAAGGTTCCTTCAGGGAAGTTGGGAGGCAAAGTAACCGTAAGGGTGGAACTGCTTCCGGAGGGTACTGGATTTGGGCTAAAAACCGCCGTTGCGTCGACCGGTAAGCCTGTAGCTGTGAGCGTCACAAGCCCAGAGAAGCCTGCCACCGCAATGGTACTGATCTCTGTACTGAATTCTGACGGCAAACAAACAAGGTCTTTCAAAATGCCGGCGCAAAGCGAGAAACTGCCCGCAGCGGGAGCTTGTATTTTGAAATTGAAATTAGAAATATCAAAAAAGATATTGTCCGCCGCTTCAACCCGAACACGCGCTGTTGTAACAATGTTGTTCGGGACCTTAATACAGGCTCTGCCAATATTTGGCTGCCCTTCGGCCAGCGTGATCGGATAAGTGAAACCACCGTCAATGCTGAGGCGGATGTTCACCTTCTTGCAATTCACGGGGGCTAAATCTGTATTGGTCACATTCCAGGTTACGGTTTGAAATTCACCAACATTCCAGACATCTGTATTAAGATTTGGGTAAGTAACCCGGAATGGACCAGCAGAGACAGCCGAACGAAATCGAACTTCTGCGATGTCGATGCCACCACTACCGGGGTAGTTGTCGCGAGCCGTCAGTTTGAATTTCAGATCTCGGCTGTAGGTTGGCAAAACCTCCGTATTGCTCGTTGTGTTTGAAACAATGTTGGTGATGCGGGGAAAAGTGCGTGTAGGACTGGCATCAGGCGGTAATGACCGGAAAATAGGCGAATTGTCAACCGGCATTCCGAGTGGCACTACGGGACCCAGATCGAATTCTTCCCAGCAATAGGTAAGATTGTCGCCATCCATATCGGTGACATTGCCTGTAAGGTCGAAGAAGGTATTGATCGGAATGTAGAAGCCGTTGGTCAGGGGTATCGTAACCTCCGGCGCATGGTTGTCGGTTACAATGGCCTGGCCGCAGGTACTTCCTCCATTTACTGTGATGAAGTTTTTAACTTGTTCAAGATTAGCCACATGGAAGTAGCCGTCTGTATTGTCCACGATATCAGGTGTACAAGTGGTGGAATAGCTCATAATCGTAGAGCCGCCACCAGGTTCATAAGCGGTGCCCCCGGATGCAGCATCCTGGGAGGGAGGACAACTGTTGAAAGTGTGGGTAGCCGAAAACTGGTGCCCCATTTCATGCGCAATGATCAAATAATAGTCCTCGCCAACCGGATTGGGCAGGGAAGAGCCGGCGATCGCTTTGCTGGTTTGGTTACAAACGCTGGCCAATTGGGCCTGACCGGCTACATAAATACCACCTGGGTTAGAAACCCGCGCAAAAAGGTGTCCGATGTCGTAGCTATTAACACCAACCCGTGGATTAATGGCGCCAGGGTTGTCTCCTATCCAGTTTGGTATCAATGGACCCGAAAACGGATCCGTGTTAGGATCTAAGTAGATCAACGTGTCATTGTTAGGGATCAACTCGAGCCGAACAGCCCAGTCGCGCTCCACAATGGCCACAATGAAGTTGACTGCGGTCACGATGGCACTCATTATCTGCGGTTTGTTGCCACCATGATATTGTGAGTATTCTCCTTGTGTACTTACGGCAAGGCGGTATTTTCTAAGGGTTACAAGTTCTGCTTCGCCGCGATCAGCCACCTTATTTGCTGGTGAATCGCCAGAAATTTCTGCAACAATATCCTCTTCAACACCACAGCTACCATGACTTCCAGGGGTACCCTGATCTTTCGGCAAATCTTCCTGGCGATAGGCCATGTAAAACTCGTCAGTACCATCGGCATAAGGGCGTACGGACTGAAATTTACCATAAGCGTTAAAGATAAAAGCATGCAGACCTTCGTATCCCACGTCCAACCTTATTGTCAGTCCCAATCCCTCTGCATCGGCGCCGGCATAGGTGCGGATTGCGGGAAATTTAGCCATGAGTTCAGGCGCCATTACCGGCGATTCCCAGACGTAGAATGTGTGCAATGAGCCATCTGCCAGCGGCAGACTCAGCGCCACAGGTTGTTGCTTTGCTTCGACGCTGAACTCCATTGGCGCATTGGACAGCGCTGTTTTCAGACCGGCATAATCGAGTTGGAAAGTTTTACTTTGAAGTGGCTGGATCTTGCGCTCCGCTCCTTCTTGCAAGGTGAAGGCCTCCGGCTTCATCGGTGTCCAAAAATTATTTTGGGCAAAAAGGTTTGAAAACAGCCCAAAAAAGAGCAAAAAAGTGCATAAATTGCGCATGGTCAATAGTTTTTGAAATAAGATCTGTTGGCGTAAAAGGACTTAAGTTGAAATGCAGACAAAAGCTGCCTCCTAATTTGGAACAAAAGTCAGAAGTTTCGCATTGACAAATTTTGGTTTTCGAGGAATTGCTTAAAAATGACTTTACTCTAAAAACATTTTCACGATTAAAACCACCCCAAATACGATCATTAAAATCCCCAAACCCCGCTGAATCTGGCGTATGTGTACCGGCGTGAGAAACCGTCGCAAACGTTTCGCTGCCCATGCTTTCAAAATATCAGTGAAGACCAATGTGCCCATCATACCGCCAAAAAATATCAGCATTTCCTGTCGGCTCCAACCACTGGGTACTACGACCGCAGTGGTAATTCCAAGCCAAAAAAACACAGTGCCCGGGTTCACGGAGTTCAGTAAAAAACCCCGCAACCACCACCATAGATACGTTTTGTGGTCGGGCTTTTCAACCCAGGCGCCTTCGAGAAAACTCCCCGAAAGTTTGATGGGTTTTCTTGCTTTCCACAAGGTGCCAAGCCCAAATCCGGTCAGCAAAAGCCCGCCCACCAGACCCGCCCACATTCTGAAATGCGGTAAGGCAAC
Source organism: Saprospiraceae bacterium (assembly GCA_030645295.1). GTDB lineage: Bacteria > Bacteroidota > Bacteroidia > Chitinophagales > Saprospiraceae > M3007. The sequence goes on from JAUSMG010000013.1 coordinate 5,180, forward strand.
CAAGGCCTCCATGGCATCCACGCCATAAAAAGCAGCCAGCACATACAACATATCGCTCACCCAAATGCCCCCTGCAACCGCCACCCCTGCTCTAAAACCCTGTCCAATGCCTGCCTCTACAATGGCAAACATCAATGGACCGACTAAAAAACTGAGCGAGATGCCTAGCAGAATTCCTTGTAGCAGCATGGACTGGTGAGTGGTTTATTGGCGGAGTGGTGATTGGTGGAGTAGGTGATAGGTGGACTGGTGATTGATGGACTGATCCAAAATGGACCGCAAAGGTAGTGAAGCAAATTCCCAATCCCAGTTCACCAGTCACCAATAAACCAATCACCA
>JAUSMG010000097.1 GCA_030645295.1 Saprospiraceae bacterium
TGTAGATCACGGTACTGGCGCCGAGGTTAAAAAGGCCTCCGCTGGCGTCTGGATCATTGGGGAAACTGCCAATGGTTACGCCCGATACCGACCAACCCACCAAAGGAGCGGCACAGTTATCGTCTACACTCAGTGGAGCAATCCCCTGCACAGCCGTGGCGCCTGGGGCTATTACGGTAATATCCGCCGGGCAGGTAAGGGTTGGAGCCACGGTATCTGTTACAGATATCGTAGCGCCGAAGGTGATCAGGGTTGTTTCTTCCGGTGGAAACACCGTCCCTGTGAAAGCCAGTGCTTGCGTTGGGTTATTGCCAAAATTAACGTTTCCGGAACCCAATACGTTGTACGTGAGGGTGAACAATACTTCACCTGCCGGCACAGAAGCGCCGGAAGTAGAACTACCCGTCCAGGCAAAAGAAAGCAAGCCAACCCCGGTTGAGTCTGTAAAGAAATTGCCCGGCCCAATATTGAGCGGGACATTTGTATTGGTGATCGATACGAATTCGAGGTCGGCAGGAAGCCATTCCATGGAAAACTGCAGTCCTGCAATACTGTCAAAGTTGAAAGCCAGCACATCAATCGTAACGGTCTCGCCACAGGAGGCAAGGTTGTTCGGATTGGCGATCAAGGTCAAATCTGTGGTGGTGACAGAGAATTCTACCAGCACATCAAACGAGCATGTAGAAGTATTACCCCCTGAATCTGTGGTTTTATAGGTAACCGTGCTGAAGCCAATATTGAACAAGGCTCCGCTTGCATCAGGATCGTTGGGAAAATCCGCGACCGTTACACCCACAGAGGACCAACCTGCATTGGGTGTGCCACAGTTGTCAGATAAAATGGGAGCAATGTTTGGAATGGCCGTTGGGCCTGAACCACCCGTCACCACACTTGCAGGGCAAGTGATGGTCGGGCCTAAGTCGTCAATAGGCTTAACCAGGCCATTTTTGATTTCGTGTTGTAATTGATCGAATTGATTGTCAAAAACCGCGATGGAAGTTGGATCATCGACAAAAGAAACCGGCGCCGGAGGACCTCCAATCCGCCTGAAAGCGATTTTAAATAACACCGTGTTGGATGGCATGCTTAGCCCGGCCAGATCAGTCCAGGCAAAAGTCAGTTTACCTAGGGCTATCGTGGCCGCAGAAGTGTCGAAACCTACCCCAAAAAACTGAGGATGCAGCTCCGTCACATATGCATAGTCTAGCCGGAGTGAATCCCACTGTAAAGTGAATTGTAAGCCTGACACGTTGGTAAAGTTGTCCACCCGTATTGGCACCAGGAACGTGTCGGTCGAAATACACGGAACGTCCACTGTATCGGCTCTCAGGATGACCGCTTGCGCCGAGGTTTCGGTTGTAAAAAACCCAGCCGCGAGCAGGAATAGGATTAAGAAAATATTTCTCATGGTGTTCAATGTCAAACTATTAAAGATGGAGGGTAAGCATCGATGAATTTTAAAAGTAGCCTGTCTTGAAAGGTTGATAAAAGTTGATTTATAAACCCTTATCAACCTTAAAAGACAGGCTTTTTATTCAATTCAATCAATCAAAATCATCTTCTTACGATCACTGTGCTTAGGAGTTTCCAACTCATAGTAGAATACTCCGTTCGAACCGAAATCGCCTTTCTGGAACTTGATAGCATTGTTGCCTTCGGCAAAATCGCCAATTACCGTTTTTACCAGGCGACCTTCGGCACTAAACACGCGCAATGTAGCGCGACCTGATTCAGGCAAGCGGAACGAAATGGTCGTTTCTGAAGTGAATGGGTTCGGCTGGTTTTGGTAGAGTGCAAAAATTTTGTGCTCTAACTCACCGGTCGCCACCGAAGTCTGGAAGTCAAAATCAACCGAAATTGATTTTCCTTCTGCATCAATGGCCAAAGCCTCTGTGATTGCAGAACTGCTGTGAAGCACACCGGATAAGGTCGGAACATTTTCCAAAGCCCTGAATGTCAAGGAGAACAGGGTCTCATTGTCGTTGAAATAGCTTGGCTTGCCCCCTACCCAAAGTGTGCTCAACAATCCATCAACCAGATATTCTGTGCCAAAATTACCCTCAGTGAGGCCAGGCAACACACCTGGCTGAATGTCCTGAAGTTCAAGTACTTCCGGGTCAAACCCAATGGTCATCTGATACGCCTGTGCACCGTTAAAATCAAGTGCTTTGAACGGGATCGTAACCGTTTCGCCCGCTTGAATAGCACGCTCGTTTAGACGGAATTTGAGTGCTTCGGAGGATTCAGTACCACCGCCACCGTTGGTCAACGAAGGCATCACAGAGCCGTTCACATCACCCATGAGCACACCCACAAAATCATCGTCCAGAAAATTTATCTGGATGTTATTGTGAATGATGGAGGATGGCGGTATCGGGTTGTTCAGCGGGTTGAGCATTGGCGGCATTGGATTGCCCAATGGCAATGGCAAAAACATATGCAACTCAGGAATAAACTTCCAATCAGGACCAACTTGCAGGCCTTGGTTGTCGGTGAAGTGAATTGCAGGTGTAAGAATGTATTTCTGAACCAGCGCGTAGTCCAACAGGTTCACCCTTTGATCACCATTGACATCTGCAGCCACCCATTGGTAGCCGTTATTGAAGGCCACTTGCAAGGCTGCGTGTGCCTGGATACCAAGCATGTCACCTACGTTGATCTGACTGTTTTTCGTGGTTGCAACTTTGTCGGCTGTAACCTGAGTGTTTGAGCCACCCGTTACAAAGAAGTTATAATCCGCGTCGGGCAGAGCCGTCACGTCGGTACCTGTAATTGTACCATCCAGAGTAATTTCTACCCCAGGTACAGGCTTTACCGGAGCTTTCCATGTGAACACATCACCCGCGATTTCAAGGTCATTAGGCGCGGGACAGCTGATGGTAGCTGTACCATTGTTGAAGTTAACCACTGGCGCCTGGTTCGTTGTATCCTGCAGGAACAACAATCCGGGTATGAAAGAAGCAATAATACTGCTGGTCGTACCAACCGCTGCATTGCTCAATTGAATCTCCACATTAAACAGGACCGAACCATTTGGAAGACTTGTTGGAGTCAGGGTTATGTGTGTCCAGAATACGGAGTTTACCCCTGGAACCAGGTTAACCAGTGCCGGATTTATATTGGTTAAACCAATGATCGTACCCACAGCGACATTGCCAAGATCCAGCCCCAAATTGAAGCCGGTAACATTGATAAAGTTGTCCGCTCTGACCGGGATCGAAATGATTTGACCTTGGCAGGCATTTCCCGAACCCACAGTGATGGTGATGGTTGGACCAGCAAGTACAGTAACGGTTGCAGTAGAGAAACATCCACTTTGCGTATCCGATACCGTAACGGTATAAGTACCCGCAGCGATATTGCTGATCGAAGCCGTAGTCGCTCCGTTGCTCCATAGATAGGTGAATGCACCTGTGCCACCGGTAGCCACAGCTGTTGCCGTTCCATTGGCTGCGCCCAGGTACGTTTCTGCCGTAGCAGAAGTTGTAAGGGTGAAACCTATGGTGCTGCCCAATGTGATCTCTACTTGTACCACACAGAAATTCGTGTTGCCATAGACGTCCGTGACAAACAAGGTGTCAGGCTGGAAGCCCAGATCTGTACAATCAAAATCATACCGGCTTAAGAACATGGTGTCTATGCCGCAATTGTCATTGCTGTTCAGGTCAATATCGTCAGCAGTGATGCTTACTACGCCACCTGTACCCAGCGCTACTACCACGTTGTTGTTGCAAATCGCGATCGGCAGGCTGTTGTCAATGATATTGATGGTCAAGGTGTCAAAGCCTTGATTCCCGCAAGGATCCGTCACCCAGAAGTAAACCTTTGTGGTACCCACCGGGTAATGTCCACTGATATCCAGCACATTAGGTGTGATCGGATTGAGCGGAATTGGCACAAATTTAATGGAATCAACCGTAGATTCAATCAACGATGCACATTCATTGAAAACCCCGATACTGCCCAGATTGTACACGATTGGTACGGTACAGTTGGTAGTTGGCAACGCATTGGCCGACAGTTGGTTGATGGTTTTATTGGGCGGCAGGAAGAAACTAGGTGCAAGGGTATCCTGTACCAATACCACCTGAACATGCGCGGTCGTATTGCCACACTTGTCCGTAGCGGTCCAGGTGCGTGTTACTTTATAGTCGTATTTTCCACAAACACCGGCAGTATCACTGAATACCTCGACAAGTTCGATCAGAATCTCATCCGGTGGTGTACAGTTATCGGTAGCGGCCAGCACTGGTACCATATCGGCCTGGAAGCAGGTGATGGTATCATTCTGGGGCAATGGAATGGTAAACTTAGGCTTCTTATCATCGTGAATGGTGATGGTTTGGCTACAGGTAGCCAAATTGCCTGCAAGGTCTACTGCACTCCATGTGCGCGTGATCGTTGGACAAGTATCACTCAGGATAATCATAGGTAAGTCCGTGTAGAATGTATCCAGGTTGCTGGGGCAGTTGTCTACCGCACCTGCAATGCCCAAATCGTCATTCTCATAGGGGTCAAGATCTACGTCGCAATCCACTGTGATATTGGCTGGACAAGTGATCGTAGGCGTCACGTTGTCTTGCACGACAACCGTAGTTTCGCAAATGGAATAATTGCCACCGGCGTCGGTAACGATCAGGATAACCGGGTATTCTGTGTCGCTATCGGCCTGGTCACAATCAAAAACCAGATTAACGTGTGGATCTCCGATAGTATCTCCATTGGGAGATTCAAGTTCCTGTACCAGGAAGCTCAGCGGAGCGATACAGTTGTCATTACTATTGTTATTCACCAAGTTAGGCGTTACAATCGCCTGACCGTTCGGGTTAAGCGCGATGGAAATGCCATTGATACAAACTGCAGTAGGCGGCGTAGCATCTTTTACCACGACAGTCACGGTGTGCTGCGCTGTATTGCCGCATGGGTCGGTAGCGGTGAACGTTACCAGGTGTGTCCCCACGTTGTAAATACCACTGGCGCAACCATTGGCCGGACTGCAACCCACATTAGGGATCATGCCTGGGCCTGCCACACTGTATTGCAGTGTAAGATTTGCAAAAGGCACACAATCATCTGATACCCATGTATTTGCGACTTGCAAAGTAACAGGCGCCTGGCAAACGGTACTTACGGGTGGCGTAGATACCATCACCATGGTTGGAGCAGCGGCCTGCCATTCAGGCGACTTGGTATCCAATACAATGATGTCTTGTGTGAAGACCACTGGAGGGTTAATGTTGTCGGTCACTGACCAGGTGCGGATGAAGGACTTGGTAGCCTGTTGTCCACAAATGATCGGGTTGCTGACAGGAACATCCACCGGAGCAACAAGGATGGTATCCGCACAGTTATCGATTGCAACCAAGGTTGCGCCCACTGGGAGCGTATCCCCACACTCCACGGTCAGCGGAGCGAAAGAAGGCAACGGCATTTGATATACTGGTGGGTTTATGTCTACCACCTGGATAGAAGCCGTGCAAGTGGCTGTATTTCCAGCATAGTCTGTGGCCGTTAGGGTCACCATTGTAGCATTAAGATCTGCGCAAGTGAAAATGCTTTGGCTCAGGCTCAAGTCTACCATACGGGTAGGAAGTGCCGGTGGTGGCGTTGGCAAGAAACAAGCATCCGGATCATGGCTTCCATTGACACTGAAGCTACCATTGTCCGCATCAATCATTTGCGGTGTGATGCTTGCAGTTGCCGGGAAGGTAGCACTCAAGGTGATAATGGTTTGTCCCGCTTTACATTTTGCTATTGGTGGTTCTGTATCGGCGTTGATGGTCAGCTGCTGCAACTGTGTGGTTACGTTACCGTTACCATCGTCGTATGACCAGGTTATGAAGAAATTGCCTACGCCTGTCACTTTATATTTAAGGATGTTCATGCCAACCACTTCATAGGGCGTGGCTGAAACGCCGCCTGGGGTACCGTAGATCAAAGGTGTAGTACCGCAGTTCGGGAAAGCAGTAGGAGCGCTTACAATTGCATAGCCACAATCGCTCACAATAGGTAACAAGGAACCTGCTGAAGGAATCGGAGCGTCCGTGTCATTCAGCGTGATGATAGTAGTACAGGGCAATGAATTGTTGGTCCCATCCGTAGCAACAAACATAATTGAAAACTGTGAATCATCCGCTGGATTCGGAGGTGCCGTGGTGTAAGCCAATGCTACTGTATTACCCAGAAGTACTCCAATCTTCGTTTGAGAAACCAAAATATTTGCAAAACAATTGTCGGTGGTGTTGACCAGGTTCCGGAAATCTGGAACTGAAGAAGTCGGACAGATGGTATTCAGGGTCAGATTCGCTGGACATACCAGTGTAGGAACTTGAGTATCTGTAACTTGTACTGTAAAGGAACAAGTACTCATGTTACCTGCAGCATCTGTAACCTTATAGGTAAAGGTGGTAGTGCCGACGGGAAGGTTTATAGATACCGGCACAAATTCCGTTAACGGATTGATTGGATCCCATGGGAAATTAGCAATAAGCGTCTGCATACCCATTGGGGTGACAGCCACAATACTTTCAGGCGCAAAAGTCAAGTTACTGCAATCCGTAATATCGCCAAACCAAGGACGAACCCAGTTGAAGGTATAGCCACAAGTATTGGGCGTGTTTGCATACACAAATGCCTGCCCGCAATAGTTGTTCATTGTAAATGGAATGTTGTAACTGCTGAAAACAGGAACCACATCATCCACGACTGTAACATTCATCGTATTGTTCTGAACGTTGCCACAAGCATCTGTCGTCGTGAACGTGATCACGTTCAGACCTAGACGGTATCCACCCACAGGAGTAGCCGTCACGCCAGATCCATTCGTGTTTAAAGGCAAAATACCAGGGTAGTCAATCACCCAGGTAGTATTTGTTGCGAGCAGACCAGATGTAGAGCAGTTATCAGACAAAACTGCGGTATAACTCGCACTTGGTGTGCAAGTCATGTAGTTGGAAAGGTTGAGCGTTACGTTTGCCGGAAGTGTAATGGTAGGCTTTGTAACATCCTGTACCGTAATGGTTTGTATCGCTTGTACCGTTAGGCCAGCGGCATCGGTAGCGATCCAACTGCGGTGGATGATATAGGCATCCGGGCATGCTCCCGGAGTAGTAGTAAACGTTTCAGCAACGTTTACCACGCTACAGTTGTCTGCAAATGTTGCATCCGGCAAGCTTGCCACATAGGCAGCCACACTGGGCGTTACGGTGTTGCAACTAACCGTTGAATTGCCCGGAGCAGAAACCACTGATGGATTGGAGACATCCTGAATGGTTACAGTGGCCGTGCAAGGGATTACGTTAGGATCACTTGTATTGCCGTGCGCATCTGTCACTTGAAGATAAACCGTGTTTGGTCCAAGTGGAGTACAATCAAATGCCAGGGTACTAGTAAATGGTCCCGTGGCAGCAGTGCTCATTTTGTAGCTCAACGCTCCCAGACAATTGTCTGAGCTGCTGAGGTTCAGGTCCGCCGCATTGACGGTAACCATGCCCGGATTGGTTCCGCTCAGGATCCGAACGATGTTCTGAGCGCTGCACAATGGTTTGATCTTGTCTTCGACAGTCACCACACAGTTTGCGGTTGCGGTCAATCCGCCTGCTACATCTTCTGTTACCCGCAAAGTAACGGTTTGCGGACCAATATCAGCGCAGGTATAAGAAACAGAAGGGCCATAAGCGCCAACAGGTTTCTTCACTGCATAAAGCAGATCAAGGTAGCAGTTGTCAATACTGTTATTGTTCACTTGAAGCGCCGTCACCGTGACATTGCCACCAGCATCCAATTGTGCTGTAATGTTTTGACAGATAGCCGTTGGAGGCTGCACATCTACCACCGTGAGGTTAAAGGTGCAAGTCGTCATGTTGCCGGCAGCATCCGTTTTAGTGATGCTAATCGGATTGGTGCCCAGGGAATAGGTTTGTGTCAAAGAAGCAAGGTTGCTTACAACACTGGCGCCGTCACAGTTGTCCGTGAAATTCACAGAACCACACCATTGATTGGCCGGGATGTTAACATCCACAATACAAGGGGAGGAGTTGGGCTTTTTGTATGAACAACCCGGTGCAATGTTGGCATTTACCGTAATATTTGAAGGACAGTTGCTTGCAACCGGGGCCTGGTTGTCTAACACCGTTACGGTAAAGTTGCAGTTTACGGATGGGTTAGATGGATCGTCCAGCGTGTACTGTACGTTGCTAACTCCTTTGTTAAAGACATGGCTACTGAGCGTACCAGCACCAACGCCAGCGCCGGCAGATGGTGCGGATACTGTCCAGGTAATGGTAGTAGGAGAACAGTTGTCGTCCCATTGGCCTGGGTTCAACGCATTGTATATACCAGCTGTAAGGTTGGCTGCGGTCAGACCTGTTGCAGTACAAATCCCTGGGGCGGTATTCACTGTGATTGGAAGTGGACAAACAACTTGAGGTGCGGTAATATCCACAATGCTCAAAGTAGTCATGCAGGACGCAAAATTGCCAACGATGTCTTCAACCAGTAAAGTAACCGGGATCATCATACCTACATCCGCACAGCTGAATGAATTGGGGGTAGCAGAAAAAACAACACCACCGCAGTTATCCGAAGAACCATTGTCCAGAAAAATCGGATCTATCGTAATAACACCATTCACATCCAGTGCCACCGTTGTTGGAAGAATACAAAGGGCCGTTGGTGGCGTTGCTTCTGTAACGTTGACCGAAATTGAAAGGGTGGTCGTGTTGCCATTGGCATCTGTTACGTGATAGTGGATGATCGTAGCCTGAGGGCCAATGCCCACCGGGAAGTTAGCGGTCAAGGTACGATTCAGGGGATCCAATGGATTGAAAGGCGGCACAAAACCGTCTATCACCGGATTTGGAAGACGGGTAATGGTAATTGCACCACAATCAGTCGTGGTATAGTTGGAGCAGGGAGCCGCCTGAGGAGGCACCAGTCCGCCACAATAGACAGGATCTGTAACGGCGAGGTTCGGCTGCTCAATGGTCACATTAGCAAAGCAGTTGTTGGCAGGGGCCGTATAGGAACTGGTTGTTGGTGTAACACCACTTCCGTCTGCAGGGTCAAAAACTACGGTTGCAGGCACATTATCCACAATATTGACTGTAAATGTCCAAGTGCTGGTTATTCCGTTGTTGTCTTCAGCAGTATAAGTAATAGTTGAAAGCCCCAGATTGAATATCTGAGTATAATTTGCACCCATCGTCACCGCAGTGGGAAGCACGGTGGTCATTCCGGATATTTCAATCTCAAATGAAGCAGGTGGAAATGCCAAGGGAGTACAGTTGTCCGTCAACATGGGGTGTCTCCACTCGTATTTGCCATCACAGAGCGGTGCGCCTGGAGCAGTAGAGGTTCCAACGGAGAGGGCCGCTCCATTGTTTGGAGTAGCATTAAATGGTAAGGCTGCTGGGGATGCCGAGATGGTCGGGGCCTGATTATCTGTTACTGTAACGGTGAAACTGCACATTACAGCCGGATTGGGAACATCCTTAGCGGTATAGGTAACCGTTGTATTTCCGAGCGGGAAGACAGCGCCACTTGCATCATTTGAACCGGAAGCAGGAGTCGCACCTGGAGCTGTCCAGGTAACTGTTGCAGCGCAGTTTTCAGTTACGGATGGCGCTAATCCATTCACTACTGCAGTGCAAAGATTTGGATCTGTATTTCGAAGTTGCAATCCGGGGCATACCAGTGTTGGCTGATCGTCGTCTGTAATGGTTATCGTGAAAGACTCTGTTGTAGTATTTCCGGAAGCATCTTCCGCGGTGTAAGTCAAGATCGTGACACCTACATTGAATTGTGTTCCACTGGCCTGGTTGATCCCCGTTGGCAGACTGGTCAAAGAAGTTGCCCCTGTAGCTACCCAAGTCAGGTCTGTTACGCCACAGTTGTCATCATACATTGCATCAATTCCCGTAACGACCCTGCCACAAAGGGTAGATGGATCTGTTCCCAGTGCGACATCTGGTATGTTCATGATAGTAGGTGGATGTACATCTTTTACCGTCACATGGATATTGATCGCAGTACTCGCATTGGGTGAAGTTGCTGGATCCCCCGCAGGTACAATACGAACGTAATAGAATATGCTTGCATTTCCAATATGGGTGCAGTTGAACATCAAACTTGGACCCACGGAGCTTGATTGGTTCAAACTTGTGTAAAAAA
>JAUSMG010000024.1 GCA_030645295.1 Saprospiraceae bacterium
AGGAGTTGGTAAAATCTGCCTCTGCGCTCCACTGGCGACTAAGGTTGGCTCGGAGGTGCAAGGTATAATCTCGTGCACGGCGTTGCTCAAAGCCCGTGGTCAGCGCCAGTTGACTGCGGTTGTCGCCTGATGAGATAGAGGCGTCCCAGGCAGGTTGGGCGCGGTTGAGGAACAAAATATTACGCACGCCCATGCTCAAAGTGGCCAACGAGGTATCCGCCACGCTGGATTGGAACGGATCCCAGGCCCGTACACCGCTCGCTCCGGAAAAAGTGCGGCGGTTGATCTGAAGGGTACTTTGCGTGGAAAGTCGCCCCAGTCTTTTTCGCCAGCCGCGCTTGGCCGTGGGCCAGAGCAGGCGTGGTTCAAGTCGCAGGGTCTGATTTAGTGCCACATTATTGGTGCGTACGTAATCAGGCGTCGTCACGGCCACGCGCACATAATTCGCCTGATCCTGAAACACCGCGATCTCCATCTCATCCACCTGCAAAATGCTGTCCTGATTGCGGTCTATCCAGCTGAAATTACCCTCTCCGGGATTCACCGCGAGGTAATTGAACTCTATCCGCGGACTTTGACCAGAACCCAGTTCGTAACCTGTGGTGAAGCCGAGCGCGTTTTTCCAGGCCGTCAGGCTGTAATCTGCTCTGCCGAGATAGGTGTTTTGAGCTTCTTCTTTGGTCAGTTCGGGCGCCAGGATGCGCAGGCGGCGAAGGGTTAGGACCCAGGATAGCTGGTGATTGGTGGAGTGTTTACCCGCCATAGCCTTGGCGGAGGCGGGGGGAGATTGTTGATTTGTATTATTCCAGGAGCCATTGAGATTGAACTCTCTGGCTTCGGTATTTTGCTGAAATAAATTGCCTGAAGGAGCATAATCATTGCGTTGCGAAAGATGTCCGCCGAATTGCCAGGCGCCTTGATTTTCAGGTGTTTGAAAGTACACCCGAAGCAGATCATACCAAAAACTCGCTGCAGAAAGCGTGTCGGCCAGGGCGGCACGGCGGGCGTTTTTTTCTCGTTCACCGTAAAGGCCGATTTTGAGCAAAGCCCGTTGGGAAGCGCTGTCCTTTTTTGCAAAGAACGTTTTGGAAAAATCAGTCTTGGGGCGTGTAAAGCGGGTGCGCTCCGCCTGCCCATCGGTCTGCAAGAGATTGGCTTCGCCCAAGAAATCCCAGCCAGCACGATTTATGCGCCAGCCACCTGAATGCTTTGCGCCATCGTAAAAACCTGCTCGTCTGAATGCACCAAATTCGTAGCGCACTTCTCCTAACTTGTTCTTTTCCAGGGATATGCCCGCTTTGACCAAATGCTCTGCCGTGGTGTCCTGACTCGTTCCGATATTCCAGTCTCGCACAAATTCTGCCGGACGATAGGGATTTAGCGGACGAAAATCGCGGGCGGCAAATTCGTAATTTGCGAAGATTGTGCCGCGATACGACCTCGGTGGCATGGCCTTCAGGTCGTCTAGAATTGCGCCGTTTACGGCACTGGAATCAAGTGATGTGCGGGGCGTAAACACCCCTTTTCCCGAAGGCGTAAACGCCATGCCACCCATCTCCCGCTTTCCAAATCCAAATCCCTGCCGCCAACCCACCAATGCCGCAGCCCCCACATTGTCCGCATTGCCCAGCGGCGAAAAACGGTTCAGATCGCGACTGCTCAGCGCAAGTTCCGCCTGAACCTTGGAATTTTTAAAAGGCTGAAAATCACCGCCTAATGCATACAATTGTCGCGTTTCCGGGGCGATAAGGCGCACAATAGGTTCAAAATTACCGGTAGGCTGGCAAGTGATCGGATCGGGCGGACTCCAGCGGAACACCCGCCCATTGGCTGCCGTATTGGCCAACACATAGTTGCCCTGCCCTATCGGCACCTCGGTAAATCGGGCAGCATATCGGGCAGAATCCGGGTTGGTGCTGTAACGCAAAATTTGTCGCAACTGACCACATAACACGGTGTCGGTCAAGCTATACAGCACCCGCGCCGGATCAAAAGTATCCAGGGTATCAATGCCGGGCGCGTAAGCATTTTGCAGGTCATCGCCCACTTGAGCCAGGCGGCTGCGTTCAGTGAGGGAGAGTTCCTGCGCACCGCCGTTATTTCGGCTGTCCTGCTCGGAGTATAGGTTGAAAAAGACCTTGGCGCGGGGCATTTGCCAACTTGCATTGGCTGCCACGGTGGAGCGCAAATATGTCTGCACAGCGTATTCAAATTCAACAATGATGCGAATGTCCTTTGTGATGAGTCGCCGGGGTGTGAAGGTCAGTTCCCCTAGATTATAATCCACAATGTAATCGTCTTCTTGTCCGCGCAGCAACAATTGGCCATCGGCAAAGACTTTTTCTGTACCGGCCAACACAATGATAAAACGTTCACCCTCAGCGCCCTGCAAACGGTACGGACCCTGGTTTCCTTCCTGTCCTTGTATGATCTGGCGGGCAAATTTGCCCCGGGAAATGGCAGCCGCGGAACGAAGCCTGATATAGGGATATTGGAATATTGGGATATTTGACGAAGCTGCGTTTGGGGACTTGGAACTTTTACCCGCCGAAGGCTTGCCGGAGGAGGGTGGAACTTTTAACTTGCTACTTTTATCTTTAAACTTGAGACTTTCCACCGTTACCATGGCTCCTTGCAGCCTTTTGAAATAATTCGAAAAATATCCCTCGGGCCTGGTGAGATCAAAATCGCCGGCGGTAAGCGTAGCGTTTTTTCGTTTCAACTGAATAAAGATCCGGTCGAATTCCTGGAGTTGGCGGGTGGTGCCGTCGGGTTGGAGCGGGATGGTATTGTCAGAGAGTGCTGCGGTAAGTTCCAGGTCGTTGCCGAGTTTGCCATTGAGTTGGAGGTTGAGGTTGGAGTTAAAAACGAGGTTTTGGCTGTTCCCAAAAGACAGTCCGCGGGTGTAGGCGCCCGAAGAAGTAAGGCCACTTTGTTCCCAGAGCGGTTTGGTAGGCTGATAGGGTTCGTAGTCGAACTCAATGGCATCGGTATTCACACGGCGGCGAATGGCGATCGTATCCAGCCGACTGATCTTAGCGCCGAGGTCGAAGGGGAATACCCGGTAGCGGACCACGATTTTGGAGCAATCCGGAAAAGCCAAATGCAGCGCGGCAGTGTCGGTTCGGAGCTGATTGTTTTCCAGTTTGAAAAATAGGGGCTCCAATATTTGCCCTGAAAAAACATCAGCAACAGAAACCAATGGCGCCGCAACCGTAAGAGAATCAAGTATTTGTATCGGAATCTGCGCATCCATTACCTGCTCGCGAAGGTTGGAGAATTGAGCAGTGGCGGTGGTGGAAAAAAGGCAAAGCAGTAGCAATTTTCCGAAAGTTTTAAACTTTCGGGAGGTTCCTTGCATCAGCAACAGATTCTTCCAGTATGATAAAAAGTTATTCAAATCAGCAGGTAAGGTAACGCCGAGGCAGGGACGTTAATAAGCAGAATGGCGTTGCCTGCTCCACTGCGTAGAACAATCGGGATTCCGGTATGTTTGAAACGCGGCATCTCACATTCACTCGTCTCTCACATTCACTCGTCTCTCACATTCTCACACCTCGCACATGAAAGTTTCCGCATCGCGCCGTGCCCATTTCAACGCTGCCCACCGTTTGCACAATCCAGCCTGGACAGACGAAAAAAACCGCGAAGTGTTCGGACTTTGCAACAACCCCAATTATCACGGCCACAACTATGAAATGGAGGTGCGGGTAACGGGCGAAATCGACCCCGATACGGGCATGGTCATTGATCTGGGCTGGCTGGCCAATCTCATTAAGCTCGAGATCGAAGCGCGTTTCGACCACAAAAACCTGAACCTTGACACGGAGGAATTCCGCAATTTGATCCCTACAGCAGAAAATATTTGCCTGGTCATCTGGCGTATCCTTCGAGGCCATTTACCCGAAAAACTTGATCTGCATGTGCGGCTGTATGAAACGCCGAGAAATTTTGTGGAAATAGGACAAT
>JAUSMG010000035.1 GCA_030645295.1 Saprospiraceae bacterium
TGGTGAGCAACATGCTTTTGTTATTGTCATCAATACTATTAATCCCGGGCCAAAAACCGGAGCCTGTTTCGGGCGTGAAGGCGAATTTGTTCTTTTCACCGTACATCCAGTCATCTGAGGTTCCGTTGGCGAGGTAACCGAGGGTTTGCCAGCAGGAGCCTGATGCATAATTGCTTTCGCGGGTAAACCAATCCGCAAGGGTGGTAAAATCAGGCGTTGGCACTGAATTAGTGTAGCCCCAGGGATGCACCAGTTTATTGCCGGAAGTATGGCAGTTCAGGGCAATTTCGAATTCGTGGGCTTCAATAAACGCCTTTGCCATTTGAGTTTCCGGTTCTGAAAAAGGGGCCGGACCGCGATAGGTCTCTGAGGATGGGCTGCCACTCGAACCACCAATTCCCCAGTTGTAGCTGTAATTTCGATTCAGGTCCACGCCAAACGTGCCATCACCATTATCCCGTCGGTTTTTTCTCCAAAAACCACCGCCATCCGGGTTGGTGGTCTGATTGTAAATGTATCCATCCGGGTTGAGGCATGGAATGAAGTACAATTCAGTATTATTCACCAGGTAGCGCAATTCCGGGTCATTTTCATAATTCTCCAGCAAGTGCCACATAAAGTAGATCAGATGCGTGAGGCTGTTGGGTTCGCGGGCATGATGAAGGGCAGTGTAAAGCGCTTCCGGCTCCGCTTCATCCGAATCGGGCTGGTCAGAAATCCGGACAAACCATTGTGGACGACCTTCATGCGTGAGAATTGTCGGACTAACCACTTGTCGGGCAGAGATGAGGTGAGGGAATTTTGCCCGCATATCGTCCAGAACATTCAGGAATTCCTGGTATGTATAATAGCCGCCCATACTGCCGTAGGTGTAATTGGCAGGAGTAGCTGAGGCAGTGCCATATTCATCACAGGGACCTGTGTTTCGGTCGCCGGCCATGCTGCGTTTAGGCTTCATTGTTGCGTTTTCGCGCAGGTATTTGGCCACTACATCGGCCTCCAGGGTATCGATCCGAAAACCCGCAGTTTTTACCCTGCTGAGTTCGGAAGCGGCAAATTCGGAACGGAAGGATTGTCCGGGTTCATAAAAACCGTGGTCCATTTCGAGTCCGGCATTTTCAAGATCCAGCATGGATTTACCGTCGAGCCAGATCCGGGCGTAGAGTATGGTTTCCCGGGTTTGGGCTGGGAGGCGGGATTGTGCGAGGGTAAAAAGGGCAAGTAGCAGTAATGGTTTTTTCATGGTTGGTGCGATTTAGAATGGCCTCCACGACATCAGCGCGTACTCCATAGACGGCAGAGAAATTTTTGGCGATGACAGCGGGGCTGTTGTCGCCGGAGGTGGTTTACGCGATTACATAGCTTCCTACATTTAGAAAAAGGAGGATGAGCGCAAAGAATTGTTTCATGGCGGGGAAGGAAAGAATTATCGAATGGGATCAGCCGCCTGATAGCGACCACCGAACATTCAAACGACGGAACAAGGCAAGCAAAAACTCAAATTCTTGCTCATTGGCAGCGGTCACTTTGAAATCAACAGGAGTCGTCTGTTGCTTTGCTTTGTATTGCCGAATAAACTCAGCAATTTGGGCTGCATCCTCATCAGTGAGGTGAGATGGTGCGACGGTCAAATCTACCTCGTCTGGTTCTGTTATGTAATTCATGCTTTGTTTTTTTTAAAAGTGCAACTGAATGAGCTTTTGCGCTTGGGACTCCTCAATAAACATCCTATTGGAATTCCCTATTTGTTGCGCGCCAAGTAGTGTTTGGTAATATGCAATCAAATCCGTTTTTGCTTCAAACGCGACAAATCCATCAAATCCTTTTTCGGCCGATAATTTACAGGCAAACGCAAACAAATTTATTGCTACCCCTCGGTAGGTTTTATCAGATTCTCGATTGAATGGGGCGTTTTCGATGAGCGAAACAAAAACAAAACCTGCTCTTATTTCAACGCTCATTAGGCCTTGTATTAGGTCCGGTTGTTCGGCAAGAACAAGTTTGTAAACATTGTAGAGCCGTACTTCATTTTCCCAATTGAAGAGCCAATCTGGTGAAAGTGTTTTTACATCCTCTTGGCTTGCCAAAAGAACGAATGTGGATAAAACACTGCCTGTTGTCCTTAGCTGTATTGAATGACTGAAATAAAGATATTGCATTTTTCATTTGGCTTTTGAATTACAAATTTACTGCTTTTTTGGCTTTTTTTCAATAGGCTTTTCCGAGTCGCCGCTATAATTGATATCCACATCCTCATTCGCCCTTTTGTTCTTAGACTTTTGACAATCCTTATTGGACTTTCCACATTCTCCTATCTTCGCCCTATGACCGCCTTTATCTCCCGCGCCCTCTTACCCGATTCTGATTTTCGTTCCGTGCTCCGTGCCAATGGCTGGGGGGTGTTTGGACAGTCGTTCGTGATGCTTTCGGCCATCCCGTTCTCAAAAATACCTGCCTGCGACTGGCTGTTTTTCTCGAGCCAGAATGCGGTGCGGTTTTTCTTTCAAAATGTGGATGCGCAACAACTCGTAATTCCGGAGGCGCATTGGGCGGCCCTCGGGGTTTCTACCGGCAGGGTATTGGAGGAGTTTACAGGTCGGGTGGATTTTGTTGGCACGGGCGAGCCCAAAGGCACTTCCCAGTTGTTCAGAAGGCACTGCGCCCATTTGAAACAGGAGGTCGGTCCAATCATTTTCCCGGCCGCCCGTCGCTCGAGACAGAGTGTAATGACGCTACTCCAACTTGATTTTCAGTGTACCCATTTTGAAATCTACGACAACCAGCCCGTGCCCAATCCGCCGCAGCGTACCGAAAATGTGCTGGCATTCACCAGTCCCATGAATGCAGATGCTTACTTTTCCCGACACCGTCTGCTCCCGCAGCAGCGTGTGGTGGCCATTGGCGGCACCACCGACCGGATGCTGCAACACCTTGGTATCGCAGAAGTGACCATCGCTGCTGAACCGAATGAACGCGGACTTGCAGAGGCGGTGCTGACACTGGCGTAAGGGACAAAAAGCCATTATTCGGAATTGTGGATGCACAAAGCATGAGAAACAAGCCTTAACTTTGTACCCGAAAACTTCCAGTTTATGAAGAACAATCCGATAACGGAACACATTAATGAGATAAATGACAGTTGTGCCCGATTCCGGGTCAGCACATTATATGCATTCGGATCCGTGCTTACTACCAAGTTCAAAGAAAACAGCGACATAGACTTACTCGTTGAATTTGACGAAACTGACCCCTTTGTCTATGGCGAACTGTATTTTGGATTCAAATTCGAATTGGAGCAACTTCTCCGCCTTAAAATTGACCTATTAGAATCAAAATCACTTAAAAACCAACGCTTCCGCCAAGCTATCAAACCAAACATGCAACTTATATATGCTGGAAGAAATAGCGCCATGGCTTGAGGATATCGCCCGAGTTATAGAAGAAATAAATGCTTTTGTCCCAAGTAAATATGATATGGTAACATTAAGAGTCGAATATTGTCCTTTGTGTTTCTAAAAAATCCACTCCAGCATAATGGCTAAAAAGCCCATACCCGCATCACCCAAAAAGCCCCAGTCCAAACCCAGCCGCAGTGGCAGTGGCAGTGGCAGTGGCAGTAGCAGTGGCAGTAGCAGTGGCAGTAGCAGTGGCAGTGGCACCGAAGGCAACTGGCTTACGCTCGGCTTCGTCGTACTGGCCATCACAGCAGCCTGCTACCTCCCTACCCTGCGCCACGATTTTGTGAACTGGGACGACCCAAAAAATATCACGGAGAATGAAAACCTCCTGCTCGTGGGCAAAGGACAATCCTGGGGCACTACCATTTCCAACATATTTGACCTCGAAAAAGGCAACGTGATCGGCAACTATAACCCGCTGCCCATCCTCACTTTCGCGATGGAAAAATCGCTGAATGGCGGTGAATTCAGCCCTGCGATCACCCATTTTGGCAACCTGTTGTTCCACTTACTCACGGTTTTCTTTGTCATGAAACTTTTGTGGGGCATGGGCATTGGGCGTTGGGGCGTGTTTGCAGGCGGGTTATTGTTTGGGATTCACCCGATGCGCGTTGAGTCGGTGGCTTGGGCTACGGAACGCAAAGACGTGCTGTTTGCGCTGTTCTTTTTCGCCGCGCTGGTGTACTATGTAAAGTGGTTGAAACAGGAGGAAAGGAGCGAACCCCGAATCGGAACGTATTTGGCCATGATCCTGCTGGCTTTACTGTCGGGTTTTTCAAAAGTGCAGGCCGTAACCCTTCCGCTCTCGATGCTTGCGCTCGATTTTTGGTTTCGCCGACCCATGAATTTCAAACTTCTATGGGAAAAAACCCCTTTCTGGTTGATCTCCCTAACAATCGGTCTCATCAATATCCACACACTCCGGGTACAAGGCTCTACGGACGATTCCATTACCAATTATAATTTCCTTGACCGATTGTGTATCGGAGCATACTCGTTTTGCACCTACGTTTATAAGGTCGTTTTACCCTGGCCAATGTCGCCCTTGTATCCGTATCCAAAGCATTTGCCCTGGATGGTGTACGCAGCGCCTTTAGGCTTTTTGGCCGCCTGTGCTGCGGTGTGGTGGGCCTGGAAAAAAGGGCTGCGAACCTGGGTGTTCGGAACTGCATTTTTCTTTTTCAACGTGATGTTCCTGCTCCAGATCTTTGCAGCGGGACAGGGCTTTTTGGCCGATCGTTTCACTTATGTGGCCTATTTTGGCTTTTTCGCCATCGCGGCGTATTATGTGGATGTCCTTTATAAAAATGAAAACTCAAGGGGAAAAGTAAAAATTGCCCTCGGCGTGATCGCCCTGGTGTTTGGACTCTGGACCCTGCGACAAGTCGGGATCTGGAAGGATGGTTATACGCTCTGGACCCATGTAATGAGCCAGGATGAGGGCGAAAAAGAACGAAGTTCGTTGCCCTACTGGAACCGTGGTCAATTCCTCCGCAATGAACGCCTGGATTACGAAGCAGCACTTAAAGATTACACCCGAGCCGTGGAAATGGAGCCCAGCAATCCCGAACTTTTAAACAGTCGGGGCAAGACCTATTTTGACATGGCGGCTTCCGGAAAATACAAGGGCCAGGATAAAGCGCTGATCGAAAAAGCGATCAAGGATTATACCGAAGCACTTTCCAAAGCAAAAATCACCCCCAAGTCAAAAAGTGAAGCGCTCAGCAATCGTGGCGCGGCGTACGGTATGGCTGGAATGCACGAGAAAAGTATCCGAGACATCACGGAGTCGGTGGAAATAGACCCAACAAACAAAAATGCCTACGCCAACCGATCCATCGCATACCTGAACACCGGGCAATATGAAAAAGCGCTCGGCGATTACCAATCCTACCTGAAGTTTGAGCCCAACAATTTCAACTTCTGGTACGAAAGCGGCATGGTACAGCGGGTCATGAAACGAAATGAGGATGCCATTAAATCGCTCGACCGGGCACTTCAGATCAATCCTAAACTGAACATCGCTTACCTCGAACGCGCCCGTGCCAAAGCCCAGGCTGGCAACAAAACCGGCGCACAGCAAGACTACCAGAAAGCCCAGCAAATGGGGCTAAAACTGGAGGCATTGGATCAGCAACTTATGGGCGGGGGGCAGTAGCAGTGGCAGGGGGCAGTGGCAGGGGGCAGTAGCAGTGGGCAGTAGCAGTTGGCAGTAGGCAGTAAGTAGGCAGTAGCAGTAGGCAGTAGCAGTAGGCAGTAGCAGTAGGCAGTAGCAGTAGGCAGTAGCAGTAGGCAGGGGGCACTGCTACTGATCACTGACTTTTTCCGCGCGGCGCCTGGCTATGCGCACCTTAAGATTATACCATCGCTGGCCCATGAACCGGTTCATCAGGCGATCTACTGCGTAATTTTTGGTGATACTCGCCAGACCTTGCACCCGATTAAAGATCGAGTTGAAGGCGCGAAGGCTCATGGAGTACCCGCCATCCGTGTATTCGATATAATGCCAGGTTCCACGCGGAATGAATAATGTTTCGCCGGGCATGAGCATCACTTCCTGGCCCTTTACATGTTGAAGTGCCGGATGTTTTTTAAAATCGGGATTCAGAATATTCACGTGGCTCGACACCGTGAAAGGCAGGTGATACAATTGGCGACTTTGCTCGGGAGAGAACAGAATGATCCGCTTCCGGCCATAGATCTGGTTCAGAAAAACATGGCTCATGTCTACGTCATAGTGCAGGGTAACGCGCGAACCTTCGCAACCAAAAAAGAAGAATGGCAGTTCATCCACGAAGCCGTCCATGATGTTGGGAATTTCGAAATCTTCGCGCAACTCGGGTGCTTTCCAAAAAATATTCCAGGCAAAAATACGCAAGTCGGAAGGCCCCGATTCGAGGATCTCCAGATACTCGCGGAAGGTGATGTGCATGTCGGCCGCGAGATATCCTTTCCCGGGCCGGGAGAAATTATTCGACACCACCGGCACCATCAGATCTCCGTAATATTCCTTAAAATACTCCAGCGTCCATTTATGAATGGCAGGCCAATCGGCCGTGAGATCGGAGAATACAACTGGCTTGAGCGGTCCGAGGTACTCTTTCGCGAAAACCTCGCGGGTAAGACCGCTTCTGCGTTCAATGGGTTGAAGTTCCAACATACGGCATTCAATTTTTGATAGTCTACGGGGGTCAACTGTATTCATCTACTCGACCCGCCTTCGCCAAGGCTACGGCGGGTAAAAAGGCAAAAGTAGTAACAGCAATCCTCTACAAAGGCACATTACTGCCCGGGTGGCCGCCAAGTTACCGTAAAAATCGTACACTTCACAGACCCAGTTCCCGTCAGGCGCCTGAGCCGTTAATTTGACAAAATAAGATCGTCCTGGCAAGTAGTTTTGCGCCAGGGTTATGAAAAAAATAAAAGCAGTGCACAAGGACCTTTTCATCATAATGCTGTAGGATTGCGGCGAAAGATAGCCATCCGCACCAAAAACTTTTGAGGTTTTCAAAACCTCAAAGGTTTCTATTCCAATATAAGAATCAACGAATTATACACCACATGCACACGCTAGTTTTCGCCACCAACAACGCCCACAAAGCCCGTGAGGTCGAGCAAATCCTCGGCCCAGGCTTTGAAATAAAGACCTTAAAAGACATCGGCTGCCATGAAGAAATTGAAGAAACTGAGCCCACGCTCGAAGAAAATGCTTTACTGAAAGCTCGTTACGTGAAGGAAAAATATGGCTACGATTGCTTTTCGGAGGACACCGGCCTTGAAGTAGATGCCCTTGGCGGCGCGCCTGGCGTACATACCGCCCGCTATGCTGGAGATGCTAAAAGCCCTGAGGCAAACATCGCATTGCTGTTGAAAAATCTGGAGGGGAAAAACTCGCGTCGCGCCCGATTCCGAACCATCATTGCGCTGGCTTTCGATGGGGAAGAAATCCTGCTGGAAGGTATTTGTGAAGGGCGCATTGCTTTGGAGAAACAAGGCAACGGAGGCTTCGGCTACGACCCCGTTTTTATTCCTGAAGGCTATGACCAAAGCTTTGCCGAACTGGGCGATGCGGTGAAGAACAAGATCAGCCACCGGGCGATTGCTACGGAGAAGTTTAAAAAGATGCTAACTGGGGGGTAATGGGGTCAAAAAAGCCGCCTCCCGATCCCAGTACTCGGGACGAGAAGCGGCTCATCTTCCTACCAATAACAGACTCTTTTGCCCGTTTATTCTTGCACCATCAATCGCATTTGCGCTTTCACATCTTCTGTTTGGAAATCAAGCAGGTAAATCCCTGGAGTAACACTGTTTAAGCGAATCAGCAGACCATTTTCGCCCGGCATTCCTTCGTCCTCCAGGCTGAAAACTACTTTACCAGTCAAATCAAACACCCTTAATCTAAACATCTGTGCATTGGGCAGTTCAAACTTCAAAATCGCATCGCCCGTTGTTGGATTGGGAAACAGGGACAAATTGGCCGTGGGTGCTGGATCTTGCTGGATTTTGTCCACCCGCTCGCCGTTATCCCCCTGAAAATTGAAGGGCTGCACCGTCACCACCGATACGCAAGTAGATGCATTGCCACTAAAATCTTTTACGGTGATAGTCAGGTTATTCGCACCCAGATTGGCCGTGGTGTACACTTTTATTGTCGGACTGTACGACCATACGGAACAATTGTCGGAGCTGTTGTCGGCAAGGGTGGCTGGATAAACAAGGACACTGCCGTTTGCGCCCAGTTTCACTGTAACATCTTCACAGATCGCCGTGGGTGCAAGGTTGTCTTTCACAGTCACTTGCGAAATGCAAGACGATCCATTGCCACTCCCATCCTTCAATGTCAGTGTGACCGGATTAGTCCCGCTTATATCAGCGCAGCTGAAAGCCGTCCTGTTTATGGTCTTTGACGTAATGCCACAATTGTCGGTGCTGCCGTTATCTATTTGAGCAGCAGTAAGCGTGACTTGACCGCTGCTGTTCAAGAAAATCGTGGCGTCTTTGCATTTTGCTGTGGGTGCCGAAATGTCTTTAACGGTCACCTTGGTCGTACAAGTGGCGGTGTTGCCACCGGCGTCGGTTACTTTGAGGGTTACCGTGCTTTGGCCAATATTGGAACAAGAAAAAGTACCGGGTGTAAGCAGTAAGTTGAATGTGCAATTGTCCGAACTGCCGTTGTTGACCGACGAAGGTGGCACGGTGACAAGGCCATCGGTCCCCAGATTGGCGGTTGCGGCTTTGCACTTAGCAACAGGCGGGGTTACGTCTCGCAATGTCACCGAAAATGAACAGCTTGCCACATTGTTGCTAAGATCCCGGGCAGAAAGGGTCACCAAAACGGATGTGCCGTGCCCCATCAATACAGTGCTGGGAAGCGGTGTTTGTCCTACTACAATTTGACCTACAGGCGTACAATTGTCGCTTACCGAAATAGGGTTCCAGGCACCCACCGTACCCGAACAAGACGCATTTGCATTCACAAACTGGTTAGACGGACATACAATAGTTGGCGGCTGATTGTCCACTATAGTAAGGTAAAAACTGCATACAGCACTACCCGAACCATCCGTAATCCGCCATTCCACTTCGTAACGGCCGCCGTTGAAAATGACCGTATTGTTTGCTGCTGGTGCATAAGCATTGTACGGGCCAGTTGGGTTGTTCGCGTTATCTACTGGGCGGTATCTGAATTCCAGGGTGGATGTTCCACAAATACTGCTCGTGATGGGCAATTGCAAAGTGACGCTGGTGGTGCAAACACCTGCGTCCACATTTTGTGAAAGGTTTCCCGGACAGGTGATGACGGGCAGGGCGTCATCATTGTTAAGGGTGCCTGTGCCATCGAGGGTAGCGCCGCCGCCGTTAAAACTGACGTTGCGACCGTTGTTGATCAAAGCACTGAGCCGTAACACGAAGGTTTCATCGGCTTCGATTTTGCAATCCCCCATTGCTGTTACAGAAACTGTTTTGGACTGTTGACCGGGAGTAAAGGTCAGACTTCCATTGGCGCTTGAATAATCATTGTCTACAATCGTCGCCGAGCCATCCAAAGTAGCATAGTCCAACACCACATTGGCATCCGAAGGATTGCTCATGTTGATGGTGAAAGTCAAGGTCGTATTGGTGTTGACATCCCCTTCCGTCACAGTTGGATTCGAAATCGTGATGGTCGCTGCGTCGTCGTTGGTAATTGTACCCGTACCGGAGCCATCCAGAATACTGGCATTCACCGGATTGGAAAGTGTCATTTCCACCGTTTCGTCCAATTCCACTTTGAGGTCGCCGTTTACCACCACGTTGACGGTTTGGGAAAGAGCGCCACCCGCTGTGAAATTCACCGTGCCCGCTGCAAAGGCTTGATAATCATTGTCCCCTGTCGTTGCTGTGCCTCCCGTGATAGCATAATCTACGGAGCAAGCACTTGAGTTTACAGTCCTGGAAATGACAAAACTCAGGTTGACCGTGCCCGCATTTCCTTCCGTCACAATAGGGTCGTTGATCGTGAATTGGGTATTGACAATGGTCACCACATAATCCTCCACTTCGCCATCCGCAACAAGTCCGTCGAATGATGCGCCGGGTGCCGTTGCCAATCGGAACCGTGCGAATGAAGTACCGAGCAAGGCGCCGCCAGGCACTGCAAAACTCAGGCTGTTGTTGCCTGCCACTACATTTTGATTGGTGAATACCTGCTCTCCTGCATCACTCCAATCACCGTCGCGGTTGAAGTCAACCCAGGCGTTCAGATTACCCGCAGCAGAAGCATTGACCGTTATATTGGCGTTGTTGTTGATCACAATGGCAGTGGGCAATGTAACCCCGTCTTCATCGCCGCCATCACCTGTGGCTGTTGCGTTGGGCTGACCATCGAGGTCCGCATCTATACTTGCGCCGAGCATCAAACCTCCCAGTCCTGTACTATGGCGAGCGCCATTATCAGCCAAAAGTGTAGGATAAGTACCCGCAAAGCCGCTCTGGGCAGCCGTTGGAGCATCGCCCCAATCCAGTTCGTCGTTCGTAATGGTCGCCGTTTGTGGCGAGCCAGCGATGGTCACGGCGGGAGGTGTTGGGATGCCTGTAAAGCTGTTGATGGCCGTTTGAAAGGTCTCATTTGCTTCGATGTTAAGGTCGCCATTCACCAGAACAGTAAACGTTTTGGCTTCACCTGCTATACCCGTAAAAGAGAGGGAAGCATCGTTGTCTGCATAATCGTTATTGGCGGTGGTAGCCGTGCCGTCGTTGGTGGTGTAATTGGCCGTAAAACCGCCCTGAACAGGGTTATCCAACGTTGCAGTGAACAGGTATGAAGTCGTGCCGAAATTCCCTTCACTTTGCGCGATTCCGCCTGAAAGCGTTACTACAGCAGCGTCGTCATTCATGATGGTGCCGGTGCGAGCGGAGGTGCCCAGGCTGACGTTGCGCCCACTTGCAGACAAACTTCCAATCGTTGTATTGTACACTTCATCGGCTTCAACTTTGTTATCGTTGTTAATGGTGACGTTGACGGTTTGATTGGCGTTACTTCCAGCCGGGAACGTAACTGTCTGTGAAACAATGCCATTGTAGTCATTATCCGCCGTGGTAGCCGTGCCATTGGAGGTCGAGAACTGCACCGTAACCGCTACATCCACCGGGTTGTTGATGGTCATGCTGAAGGTCTGCGGGGTGATTGCTTCTGCCTGGCTGATGTTAGCGGCAAGGACAATGGTAGCCGCATCGTCGTTGGTGATGGTACCCGTTTGTGGTGAGCCTGCGGTGCTCACGCCTGCGGGCGCGCCTGTGATTGCGCCTAAGTTTGATGTGAAGGTTTCGTCCAGTTCTACCTTGTTATCGCTGGTCGTATTCACGGTGATGGTCTTCATTTCCCCAGCAGTTCCAGTAAAAATTAGGGAGCCATCGTTGTCCGTGTAATCATTGTCAGCCGTGGTGGCCGTGCCGTCGTTGGTGGTATAAGCCACTGAAAATCCGCCTTGTACGGGGTTATTCAAAGTGGCCGTGAACACAAAAGCACTGCCTTCGTTGTGCGCAGTTCCACCCGAAAGCGTCACCACTGCGAGGTCGTCATTGTTGATGGTGCCTAAGCCGCTGGCATCGGTGAATTTTACGTTGCCACCTGGATCTGTCAGGTCAAGGGTGAAAGTTTCGTTGGCTTCCACAATGTTGTCGTGATTGACCAACACCGTGACGGTTGCCGTGAGACTGCCCCCTGCGGTGAAACTGACGGTGCCGTTGCCAATTGAGGTGTAGTCGCTGGTGCTAAAGGCGGATCCGTCGTGGGTGTTTACCGTGATGCTGAAAGCGTCTATATTGTCCGTTCTGGTAACGGTAAAATCGAAAGCCGTGGTCGTGCCCCCCGTCCCCTCGGCCAGGGTCACGTCGCCGATGCTCACAGAAACAGGCGTTTTAAAGCCGAAATCGAGGCTCAGGTTGGTGTTTTTGTCGGTATCGCCGTCGTTGTCGGGTTCTAAATTCAGGGCCAGTGTTATGGCTACGGAAGCCACACCAAAACCGGGGACCGCTTCGCCATTGTCGTCGTCATTTAGATCGGTATCCGGGTCTGGCGCTGCGCTAAGAGGGCTGCTGACCAAGGGCGCCATGAGCGTGTTATCGTACAAAGCAGCTCCAGGGTTAAAATTGGACGGCGCAATTTCAACGATGTAATCATCCGGGCAAAGTAAGGAAAACAGGTAGGCGCCTGCATGGCCATTCAGGGTCGCGGTAGTAAAAGTGGCGATGGGGTCGCCGTCGCCAGCATCCAGTACGCCGTCGCCGTCGTCGTTGTACAAGTTACAAAGTACGCCGTTGACACCCACGTCGCCAGCGTCAAACAAACCATTGCGGTTCAGGTCGTTATATACCAAATTGCCAAGACTCAGGGCCTTGACAAATACGGTGGCCGTGCAAGTAGAAACATTGTTGTGAATGTCTGTCACCGTCAAGGTCACGGTGTTGTTGCCGGCATTCGCGCAGGTAAAGCTGGTAGGCGATACGGATAACGAACCAACTCCACAATCATCGCTAGAGCCGTTGTCAATGTCGCCCGGCAAAATAGAAGCCATGCCGTTTGGATCCAGTTGCACGGTGTCATTTTTGCAAAGGGCACTGGGTGGGATCACATCTACTACGGTAATGGTAAAGCTGCAAGATGAAGTAAGGCTGACCGCATCTGTTGCGATATAAACGACTTGTGTTTGGCCAACTGCAAAGGTCTTTTCACTTAACTGTCCGACGCCATTTCCACTACTCGCACCGGTATACACATGGGTCAGTAAAACACTCGTACAGTTGTCGCTGTAAACAGCGTCTATATTGTTCACTACTGCAGCACAGGGCGGCATCGCCAGTGTATTCACCGTCTTATTGGCAGGGCAAGTTATAACAGGCGCTTCATTGTCAGTGATCGTGATGGTGAAGCTGCATTGACTGCTGGTTCCACGCTTGTAGGTGGCGTTGGTTACGCCTTTCAGGAAAGGCAGGGTGGAAGGGATCTGTCCGGAGCCACTTCCTGTAGTTGCCCCCGTCAAATCGTACGTTATACCAAATAAATCGCAAGGATACAGCGCGTAAATTTTGGCCAGATCGGTTTTGGCGCTGCAATCACCTAAGCCATCCGAACTGGTGTTTAGGGTCAAGTTTGCAGGACAATTCAAAGGGTTGAGTGGCGACTCCTGCACAACCTTAACGGTAAGTTGCTGGACATCTGAAAGGTTTGCAGCATCTGTAACCTTGACCTTAAGTTCATATTTGTTATCACCGTTTGCGTCTCCTGGCGGGTTAAATACAGGCGTAAAATTAAACCAGGAGACAAGCCCCGTAACGGAGTTTATTGTAAATTTTGAGGCGTCAGCGCCCCCAATAATGCTATACGTCAGGCCATTACCTTCGCTATTAATATTGTCGGAACTTTGAACATCCACCACATCGGCACAGGAGTTGATCCCGTAATTCACTTCGGACAAAGAGTAAATAAGGGGGCGTTCTCCTAAAAACAAATGGACCTGAAAAGGGGCGGAAATCTTACCCACGATTTTCTGGTGTCTGAAAATGATGGTATCGGTAGATTCATAGATCTTTTGCTCTGACTCCAGGAAAGCCCTGAAATACAAGGTATCTCCCTGATAGGCATTGGCAAAGGCCGTGATGAAATAATAAGCCTGGCCATTGATTGCCACTGGTGTGGCATACCCCCTGATCTGACCCTTGCAAAACACCGCCAAATGGTTGTTCAAGGCATGATTGGGTACGCCATTCACTTGGATCTGGGCCGTGATCGTCATGTTGTATTGATATTGGGAGAAATTGACATTCCAACCTCCTGGCTGCGCTTGCAACACGACAGCAAGGGCGAGCAATAGTCCCATCAGGCCAAATCGGCCTCGGGTAGATATTCTTTTCATAATGAGAGATTTACGCTAGTGAGCAGCCTATCAAGCCATGACTTCAGTCGTGGGAGAGAGACGCGATAAAGTCTTACAAACCGATTTATTGGTTTTTCTGCCCGACACAGCACTAGCCGCATAGCGGCCCAACGTCGGTAGAAACAGCCCATCCACATGCTTTGGAGGTACGTAGTACCGTAACTTATGCCTATAGGTTACGGTGCTACGCACCTTTGTTCGCTGCTTCCGGGTATTTTACTACCGACGTTAAGCCGCTTTGCGGCAAAGGCGATGCCGTTCTATTGCCGTACCACCTTCCGAACCACCGTACCAGCGGTCCCTTCCAGTCGCACGAAATACATCCCCGCGCTACCAGGTTCGGCGTTCCAATGCAGCGTATTCAGACCACTAACAGCGTCTGTTTTTTGCTGCCAGACCGTACGACCAGTCGCATCTGTGATCACCATCCTAACCTCCTGCGCTTCTTCGCATTGGAAGCGAATGGTCAGGCTGTTCGAGAATGGATTGGGCAGTACATCGAAATAGCTCAGGGAGCTCAGTTCAGTCAAACCACTGGACTCCAGCGTAAAGGGAAAGGGCGACTCGATGCTGCCCTGATGATTGTTATCGCTGAAATACATCTGCTCGACCAGATTGCTTTCTTGCCCGTTACCACTATTGTAGCGTTTGAAATGCAATGACTCTCCCAGAGTGTTGGAATAGGTCGTCAGGAAGAAGAGGTAGGCATGTAGTGGCTCGATATAAATGGCTGTGGCAGATCCACGCAGTTCATTGCCTGCAAAGACGCCCAGTTCGTGCTGCTCAAGCGTGGCATTTTGGCCATCCACCTGCAACATACCCACCAGGGTCATGGAGTACTGAAATGCACTAGGATCAACATTCCAGTGTTTGAGTATCTGGTTTGGCAATCCGCGCGCATCACTGACCGGGTTCACGAAATCCTGATGTGGGTAGGTTAACGTACCTGCGTTACTGATCTTTAGTTGATACCCTTTGGGCGGCTCGAGGTATTGAAGGGAACCCAGCCAGCCAAAACCTGCGAGGTATTGTGCAAAAGCGGTTTGGCCTTTGATCAGGTCGCCATTCAAGGCCGTCAGTTCAGCCAGTGCTTGCGTAACCGGGAGCGGGTAGTTGGGGATGTAGCCAATCCAGTTCCAGCCGTTGCTGATCGGGATGCTCATTGAATCCGGGTCAATTAATGTGCCGACCATCTGAATGGTATCAGGGGAGTCTGCACGGAATTGGAACATTCCGGTGTTGTTGAGTTGGGTCAAAGAGCCTAACCAATCACTGCCGAAGTATTCTGCGAATTTCGACTGAGATTTGATAAGGTCATTTTCAGGATATAGCAAGGATCCAAGGGCTTGATTCAAGATCGGATCCGGGAATGCCAGGTTAAAGGAAAGCCAGTTCCAGCCGTTGTTGATCGGGATATCACGGCGCACCAAACTGTTGGTGTGGATCACCTGTGGGCTTCCAACCGTGCCGATCACATTGTCTGCTTCGAAATTGAATGATTCTTCTACCTCGCCATAGCGCAGGCATTCGGAAGCATCCCATATCTCCAAATGCACCGGTTTGTTGTAATCGTCATCATTGCCATACACGGTAAGAAACGCCATGAATTGCGTTCCCACCGGTGGCAGTGTTGTCAGCAGTTGCACTTTTGCAGTACCACGCACTTGCCCGTCAATAAAAGCTGCGACGATATCTTCTTCATCTTTGCTAAATTCGCCTTCAATATTGAGTTTTAGAGCGTAATTCATCGTCTGTGAGTAGGCAGGAGCGTCGAAATCCCATTCAGGAGCTTTGCACAATACACGACAATCAACGATGAGGGTTTCGAGACCTTCCGGAGGATTGATGCTGATGGTATCCAGGAATTTACCGTAGGCCATAAAGTTGTCAAACTCAAAGGTTATCTCATCGGCAGCGCCAGGCAAGAGCAACCCGGTGGTTGGATATACCCGAACCCAGGATGGTATGCCCT
>JAUSMG010000043.1 GCA_030645295.1 Saprospiraceae bacterium
AATTACATCCAGCCGATTCAACACAATGCCCAATTGGTGGCGCGGATTGATTGCTTGCTTTCCTTTGCAAAATTGGCGCAAAAAAACAATTACACTCGCCCAGAACTCGATGATTCAACCCTGCTCGACGTTCGCGAGGGCCGCCACCCGGTCATTGAAACACAACTGCCCATCGGCGAGCAATTTGTGCCCAATGACGTGTTCCTCGACAGCGAATCGGTGCAGATCATACTGATCACCGGGCCGAATATGGCGGGTAAATCCGCCTTGTTGCGTCAAACCGCGCTCATTACCCTGATGGCGCAAATGGGCAGTTTTGTACCGGCAAAAAGTGCCCGCATAGGCCTGGTCGACAAGGTGTTCACCCGCGTGGGCGCTTCCGACAACATCAGCGGCGGCGAGAGCACGTTCATGGTAGAGATGAATGAAACGGCCCTGATCATGAACAATATCAGCGACCGCTCGCTGATCCTGCTGGACGAGATCGGCCGCGGCACCAGCACTTACGACGGCATCAGCATCGCCTGGAGCCTTGCCGAATACCTGCATGACAACGAGCGTGCGCATCCCAAAACGCTGTTCGCCACGCACTACCACGAACTCAACGAATTGGCTGAAAGCCACGAACGCATCCACAACTTCCATGTTAGTACTAAGGAAGTGGGCCAAAAGGTAGTCTTCCTTCGCAAACTGGTGCCAGGTGGTTCCAATCACTCCTTTGGCATCCACGTGGCACGAATGGCGGGCATGCCTCAAGCCATCGTGCAGCGCGCGAATGAGATCCTTAAAACCCTGGAAGAGAAGTCGGTGGACGGTCCACGGTCCACGGTAGACGGTTCTACGGTAGACGCTGTCCAACCCTTGGAAAAGCCGAGCGCACAGGCAGAAATGCGCAAAAAAGTCAGGAATATCACCGCTCCGCTACAATTGCACATCTTTGACGTGGACGATTATACCTTGAAGATCAAAGAGACCCTGCTTGCGTTGGATTTGAACACTATGACGCCGATGGATGCGCTATGGAAGTTGAACGAGTTGGTGAAGATTGCAGGGAAGAAGTAGAAATACTACTTTTGCCCTACATGGAAAACAAGACCCTAATCTCCATCATTGTTCCCGCTTTCAACGAAGAGGAAAACCTCGAGGTGTCTGTTCAAAAGATCGGGGAAAGCCTGGCAAATCTTCGCGACCGTTATTCCTTTGAACTGATCTTCGTGAACGACGGCAGCAGCGACAAAACCCTGGGCATACTGCGCCAATTGCACCAAAAACATTCAGAATGGGTGCATTACCTCAGTTTTTCGCGAAATTTCGGCCACATGAGCGCACTGCGCTGCGGGTACGATCATGCGCGTGGACAAGCGGTGATCTGTATGGACGCTGACTTGCAGCACCCGCCAGCATACCTCCCGGTATTTCTGGAAAAATGGGCGGAAGGATACGAGATCGTGTTCACCAGCCGGCAAGACGATGAAAAAACGAGCTGGTTCAAACGCGTCTGTTCCCAATATTTTTACAGCCTGATGAACCGGTTTTCAGATGTCACCATCGAACCGGGCGCCGCTGATTTCAGGTTGCTGGATCGAAAAGTGGTGGATCTGATACGCCAATCGCAGGAGACGGACCTGTTCATTCGCGGTTTTATTCCATGGGTCGGGTTTCGGCAATTTATGATCCCATACACCCCTGACAAGCGATTTGCCGGGAAGTCAAAATACACCTTTAAAAAAATGTTGCGGCTGGCGCTCAATGGCATTACCGCGTTTTCAATACGGCCGCTCCGCATCGCTACTTTTCTGGGCGTCGTGATTTCCGGGCTGGCGTTTTTGTATGCTATCTATGCAATTTACGCGCATTCTGTATTGAAAGAAACGGTTCAGGGCTGGACCTCGGTGTTGCTTTCTGTGCTCATTATGGGAGGTTTGCAATTGCTCACACTCGGTATCATCGGCGAATATCTGGGGCGTTTGTTCATACAGGCCAAAGGCCGACCGCCCTATATCGTTCAGGAAGGTTCTATACCGCCCTCCCTCCAGAAATAATAAACGAATAATCAAGTATCAATCACTTTCCCTATGCACTTTCGGCTTTACCGCAGTTTATTCATTGTTTTACTTTTTTGCGAAATACTGCTCCTCACCTCCCAGCGAATGCGGTATATGGCACACCGGGAAAATGCCCTGGTGATGATCTTTATAACGATTGCAATGGGTGTTCTGGCGATGCTTGCCGCCTTTCGGAAATCAGAGCACCGCATCGAGGAGCAATATGGAGGCTGGGAATCCCGGCTCATGAAAATTGTGGCCCTTATCGCCGTGCCCTTGTGTGCTTTTCACTTTTATCGTGAAATAAGTGTGATCCCGATCGCTGTGCAGATTTCGGACATCGTGCCAACCATTCAGGTGATGAATGATCGTATATTGAATGGTCAATATGCCTACAACATTATCCGGGACTTTGGTTATGACCTGTCTCCCACCTATTTGCCTTTGATGTGGTTGCCTTTTCTACCTGCGGCCATTTTCCATTTTGATGAACGTTGGGTAGCCTTTGTTATTTGGGCAATAGCCGCACTTTTGGTCGTTCGGCGCGCTCAATTGGGAAAGTTGAGCACCGAGGCTAAATGGCTGCTCACAGCATTGCCCTTTTTCTATTTTATCCTCATCGAAGAATCTACGGATGCCACGTATGGCAATACGATCGAGCTTATGATTGCAGGGTTTTATATGCTGTTTGCGTTACAATTGGATAAAATTCGTGAGTATTTAGCCGGCGATCCCCGCAAAAAAGGGGCACTTCTGGCATTTTTTATAATCCTCTGCTTGTTGTCGCGCTATTCATTTTTGCTTTGGCTACCATTTTTCTTTTTGATTGTTTGGGTAGAAAACCGAAAACTCGCACTCAGCACCACGGCCTGGGCCTTTTTGTATGTGATGCTGATCTATGTTTTTCCGTTTATGATCAAAGACCCCAGCATTTACCTGAATGGTATAAAACACTATTCGGAGGGGGCTCTATTGGTATGGTTGCAACCGGAAAAGGTTGGCCCCTTGTATGAGGGTCTTGGCATGGCGAACATATTCCGCGACGAATTGGGCGGGGAAATGGCCCAACGCTTGTCTGCCCTGCAAAGGTGGCAAGTGCTGACTTCATTAACGGCAACCGGGCTTTGCACCTGGATCTGGTGGAAAAAACGCGCCCAAATCCAGCATCTTTCGCTATTCCTGCTGGGTAGTTTGAAATTTTACTTCGCCTTTTTCTACGGGTTTATTCAGATGCCATACATCTACCTGATGCTTACCCCTTGCTTTTTGAGCATCGTGATCCTGCTTTCGTTTTATAGGGAACAAGAGCAGCAGGTATGATATAGGGATTTGCGCGAAGGGTTTCGCGTTTCGCGCAGAATTTTTCGCGCAGATGTCACACAGATTTTTCGCGCAGATGTCACACAGATGGTTTACGCAGATGTTACGCAGATAGGCAACAGCATAATTTATCTGCGTAACATCTGCGTAAACCATCTGTGTAACATCTGCGTGAAATATCAAGTGCGAAAAATTTCTACCCGCCCACAGCATTTTGAGCTTGTATGGCATGCCGTTGAGCATGGCGCACCAGATATTCCAGAAGATCGCCCAAAAGGAAGGAAGAAATATTCCAGCGCATGGGCTTTATCTTCGGCTTATTGGTGTCTACCTCACGGGCCTGACGCAGTAAACGCATCAGGAGTTCGATGTTGATGAGGAACACTTTCACCTCATTTTCCCTGACTTTCAACAACTTGGACGGATTAATGGCTTTGGGACTGCGACGAAGTTTCTGAGCCATATAGGCAGGATCTACAGCGTGGATAGCCCGACGTCCCAACCAGTTGGATTCTCTTTCGTGGGCAGGCGCCCATTTGTGGGCCTTTGCTTTGTGGAGCGCCAGTTCGATGCGGGGGAGAAAATATTCGAATTGCGCGTTGAGGTGTGCAAAACATTCCTGCACATTCCATCTGCCGGGCGCGGGGTGCAAGAGCAAGGTTTCACGGGGTTGGTCAGAGAATCTGGCACGGACCTGTTTTAAGAGGTCGGTGAGATCAGATTCCAGTCGGTCGATTAGTTCTGATTGTGTCATCGTGTTTGTCTTAGGAGCCACCCATCTCAATATAAGGCGCAAGCCCGCAAAGGTAATATTCCTCTATCGCAATTTCCCCAAAAAAGCGCCATCCACACTGATCAACAGGCTGTAACCCAGGGTAAGCAGTTCGATCTGAAATTTTCTTGCCCCTTCGGTTTTTACGATACGGCCTTTCATCCCAGCCAGGTTTCCGGCCGTTATTTCCACAGGCTCTCCGGCTGAAAAACTGCCCGGAACGACCTCAATGTCCAGGCCATCTTCCAGGGTAATTCGGCGCAATATCTCGATTTCGACCTCGGGAATGGCGCGCAGGTCTTTGCTGGACTTCACAAACCCTGCTACGTTTTCCGTTTCCAATACCGGCAAATAATGTGCTTTAGTGATGTGGACAAAAACGTAGCAGCTGATGAGCGGCTTTTCCACCATGCGGACGCTGCGGGTGTAACGGCGCATCAGTTTTTGCAAGGGGAGATAGGTGTTTACCCCCTTTTTCGTCAACATGCGTTGTACGAATTTCTCGCTTTTGGAGCGGGTATGGATGGCGAACCAGCGGGGTTCTGTTTCGTGGAGATGGTTGACGATCGGATGCATAATTTTGAAGCCTGCGTTTAGCAAGGCAAAGAAACGATTAGCGGAAGGGTAATTGGCTGCACCGCGTCAAAATAATCTCACAAAGTGCTAAGGAATACTACATTTGCCTTACCCCTACTATTAATTGGAATCTACAAACCAATTAGCCAATTGACAATCAAGCACTTGCCCCATTTCCGATGCTTCATAAATCACCTAGATTTGGTCAAACAATGCATCGATTTTCCTGTTTCGTCCTCTTGATTTCAATCAACCACAATGTTTCGCTGGCCCAACCCAATCTCGTTGGCTACTACAGCTTTTGCAATTGTAATGCCAACGACAACAGTGGTTTTGGCAATCACGGCACGCTCGTGGGCAATCCAAGCTGCGTTCCCGGACAGCGGGGAGAAGGCTTCTTATTCAACCAAAACCCGGGCGCCAATGGTTGTGGACAAGCCGGGGGAGAATATGTCCAATTACCACCTTTGGGCGCAATCTGGCAGGAAGGCTTTACCGTATGTGCCTGGGTTCGTTTTGATGTAGTGTCCTATTATGAACGAATTATTGATTTTGGCAATGGTTCGGGGGATAGTGGCGGGATGCCCATCTGGTTTGGACGGGAAGGCGCCAGCAATAATCTCACGCTTGAAAGCTGGATAACCAGCAGCGGAGCAGTCAACCGTACCCTTGGACGGCTTGTGGCGCCCAATGTCATAACCAATGGCAACATCGAATACTATTGTGCCACCATAAGCGGCGATACGATGCGGATATACGTCAACGGCGTGCTGAAAGCCCAGAAAAAAGGACACCCGATCCTGAATGTACCGCGATCAAAAAATTTCATCGGTCGTTCGAACTGGTGTTCTGCAGATCCTGATTTTAAAGGCTTTATGGATGAGATCCGTATCTATAACCGGGCGCTTACCGAGGCGGAGATCAACTCCCTGTATTTGCAAACACCGACTTTTAGCGCTTATCAAAGCCCGGTTTTTGCGGGCGTTCCCGTACAATTGGAGGCAAAGGGCGGCATTGCTTATCTGTGGTCGCCGGCTGCGGGTCTTGACGATCCCAATATTCCCAATCCAATCGCCACACCCTATGAAACGACCACCTACACCTGTCAGATAACCTTGCCGGATGGCTGCGTTTATACCGATTCGCTTAGAATTGAAGTGATTCTGGCGAACTGCAGCAGTACCTGCACCGGCACCCTGGGCGATAATATTTTTCCCAACGGGGATTTTGGCTCCGGTGTACCCAATATCGTGGCCACAGATCCGGGTCTTGCCCCCGGGTATGTTTATTCCGTAAATCCGCCTCCCAATGATGGCTTTTACTGTATTGCCAACAATACGACGACCTGGGGCTCATTTGCCGCCAACGCCTGGATCAATATTGAAGACAACGGTCCGGAAACCAATGGGTACATGATGGTGGTGAACGCGAGTTATCAGCCCGGACTTTTTTATCAAAAAACGGTTGATGTATGTGAAAATACGCTTTACGAATTTTCTATAGATGTAATCTCCCTGATTGAAAGTCATCTGCCGAATTTGATCCGCCCCAACATCGCTTTTCTGATTGATGGCATTGCCGTTTGCCAAACGGGCGACATCCCCCCGGATGAGCTATGGCATACGGTGCGTTTTTCTTTCACTACCGGGCCTGGCCAAACCAGTATAAACCTCGCTTTACGCAACAATGCCCCCGGTGGCAACGGGAATGACCTTGCCATCGACAATATTTCTTTCAGGGCCTGCGGCCCTACCCTACTGGCGCCGGAGATCGTGGAATTCTGCAAGGGAGTCCCGACGACGATTGCATCGGTGCTTGCCAATTCTCCCTACAATAATCCGGTCTATCTGTGGCAGATCTACGCCAATGGGACCTGGGAGGATCTCCCGGATTCCAACAATGACAGCCTTGAAATTTTCGACCCGATCGATGGAAGTCTGTTTCGATTGGTAGTGGCCAGTTCGCTGCCTAACCTGGCAATGCTCAATTGCAGGGTAATTTCTGATACGGTGCAATTGAAATTATTGCCGGATCTGCTTGTAAATGCCACCGCGCAGGATGTTTCCTGCGCAGGAGGATCCAATGCGACAGCGGCGGCCGCGGCCATCACCGGAACAGCCCCGTATGAATATGCCTGGGATTCCGGTTTATCGGGTTCCAACCTCATCAACCTGAGCGCCGGAAACTATTGGGTCACCATTACCGATGTATTGGGTTGTACCGGGGTCGCAACAGTCAGCATAACAGAACCACCCCTCCTGACTGCAAGTGCCACAGCAACCAATATCTCCTGTTTTGGAATTCAGGACGCTACTGCTACAGTATCCGTGTCTGGCGGGACAATACCCTATCAGTATGCCTGGAGTACCGGCCAAACCAGCGCCAACCTTGCCAATCTGGGCCCTGGAAACTATCAGGTCACCATCACGGACGGAAATGCCTGCACCGAAGTTTCAACCCTTAATGTTTCAGAACCGACACTCCTGACCAGCAGCGCCACGGCAACGGATGTCTCCTGCTTTGGAATTCAGGACGCTACTGCGGCGGTCTCCGTAGCCGGCGGGACAATACCCTATCAATATGCCTGGAGCAACGGCCAAACCAGCGCCAACCTCGGCAATCTGGGCCCCGGAAACTATCAGGTCACCATCACGGATGAAAATGCCTGCACCGAAGTTGCAACCGTCAGCATTTCAGAACCGGCGCTCCTGAACAGCAGTGCCACGGCCACAAATGTTACCTGTTACGGAATTCAGGACGCTACTGCTGCGGTCGCCGTATCCGGCGGGACAATACCCTACCAATATGTCTGGAATACGGGTCAAACCAGCGCCAATCTCGCCAATCTGGGCCCCGGAAACTATCAGGTCACCATCACGGATGGAAATGCCTGCACCGAAGTTGCAACAGTGAGCATTTCAGAACCGCCACTACTGGCCAGCAGCGCCACAGCGACAGATGTTACCTGTTATGGGATTCAGGATGCTACTGCTTCCGTATCGGTGTCCGGCGGGACAATTCCCTATCAATATGTCTGGATCAACGGTCAAACCAGCGCCAATCTCGCCAATCTGGGCCCCGGAACCTATCAGGTCACCATCATGGACGGAAACGCCTGCACCGAGGTTTCAACGGTCAGCATTTCAGAACCAACACTCCTGAACAGCAGTGCCACGGCCACAAATGTTACTTGTTCTGGTGCTCAGGACGCTACTGCTTCAGTATCGGTGGCCGGCGGGACAATACCTTATCAATATGTCTGGAGTAACGGCCAAACCAGCGCCAACCTCTCCAATTTGGCTCCCGGAACCTATCATGTCACCATCACGGATAGCAACGCCTGCACCGAGGTTTCAACCGTCAATATTTCTGAACCGACGCTCCTGACCAGCAGCGCCACGGCAACGAATGTCTCCTGTTTTGGTGCTCAGGACGCTGTAGCTTCTGTATCGGTGTCCGGCGGGACAATACCCTATCAATTTATCTGGAGTACCGGCCAAACCAGCGACAACCTCGCCGACCTGGGCCCCGGAAACTATCAGTTCACCATAACGGATGGAAATGCCTGCACCGAAGTTTCAACCGTCAATATTTCTGAACCTGCGCTCCTGAGCAGCAGCTCCACAGCAACGGATGTCTCCTGTTCTGGAATTCAGGACGCTAATGCTGCTGTATTGGTGGCCGGCGGGACTTTGCCCTATCAATATGTCTGGAGCACTGGCCAGACCAGCGCCAACCTCTCCAATCTGGCTCCCGGAACCTATCAGGTCACCATCACAGACGATAACTCCTGCACTGCAACCAGCGCAACTCAAGTGAATGCCCCCCCGCCTTTGATTGTACAAACCCATAAAACGAACATCACTTGCTACGGAGATGAGGATGGTACTTTGAGCGCAGTAGTCAGCGGTGGTGTGGCGCCTTATTCCTTTCATTGGAACAGCGGACAAATGACCCCTGTTATCAGTGGACTCTCTGCCGGAAATTATACCTTGAGCGTTACCGATGCCAATGGCTGCACGATTGCAGCAAACGCTTATCTGGATGAACCAATCCTGCTTACCGTCCACCTGGACACTGATTTACGCATCCATCTGGGGGACCTTATTGACCTGAAAGCAGCGGTCAACCTACCTCCGTCCGAGGTCATGGATTATACCTGGTCCGGCTCAGAAGACTCGCTACATTGTGCGGATTGTTTCCTTTATAGTTTTCAGCCCACCGGGCCCGGATGTCAGCAGGTGCTGGTGCGGAGTAAAAAAGGATGTGTAGCGATAGACACCGTCTGTTATCAGATACTCCGCCAGCGAAGGGTTTATGCGCCAAACGTGTTCAGCCCCAACGGAGATGGCGCCAACGACTTTTTTACCATTTTCTCCGATGATGGCGTAAAGCAGATATTAAGCCTTTCAATCTACAATCGATGGGGTGGGCACATTTACCAAGCCTACAATATCCAAACCAACGAGGAACCTGCGGGCTGGGACGGCACTTTTAAAGGGCAGACCTTGAATAATGATGTCTTTGTGTGGGTTGCCAGACTGGAATTTATTGACGGGGAAATCATCAGCATGAAAGGTGATGTTACATTGGTGCGGTGATGATGGTGTGACTCAGTTTGTCAAATCTCCTCCTATTACATCAAAGTAAACAGGATCAGCAGGAACAACAGCATGCTGGAAATCATTACAGCCTGGTTCAGCTTCCGCCACCCTTTTTCGGCCAACTTTAGCCCAATACTGCTGAATATAAAAGCCGAGGCACCACAAAAGAGACTCAGGTAAGCACTTCCAAAACGCGTATGGAGAAACGGAGGCAAATAGCTATGGAATTTGGCAACATTTTCAGGATAAGAAAGATCCAGGCTGGAAACATAGAACCACAGCACAAAAATGAAAAGCGGGATCAGAAACACCAAAGAACCTATGAGACTCAGTAGTTTTAAGGTAGACGGGCTCAGGGTACCTGCACCTAAAAAATAGATATACTTATCAGGATCCGTGTAATAATATCTGCTCACCTGATACACGCCAATTAAGAGCAGCACATCAATCATCGGGCCCATAAGAGAGAAAATATTGAATAACTGCCATGGAAATACAGCGGTGTGAAATCCTATCATCAACATCGGAACAAATCTGGCAAGCAGATTTAGGATCAAGGCAGTGTACATCAAACGCAAGGAAAAGGCTTTCTTTTTGAGAAAGGAAACACCTGCCACCAGGTACAGAATGCTCACCAGTATTCCAAAATAGACGGAGATGGTAAGCCAAACCGGTTGTGGGCCTGTCCCTCCCTGTTCCTGCGTGATCGCCCAATTGGACGCGCCCGTCATCACGAATAGCATTACTCCATTTATGATGGCTTGTGCACCAAATATGATACAGAGAATTCCTATCAGGTTGATCCATTGAAAGGTTTTCATGTATTGCTTGACAATTTTAGGAACGGGTAGAAAACAACTTATTCATCGTTGAAGCGGCGAAAGGCATGGCGCAAAAACAGCAGTCCCAACACCGGGAAGGAGTATTCGGTGGCGGTGAGTTTGGAGTTTGCGCGGAGTTGGTCGGCTGCGGCCCACAAGCGGGATTCGAGTTCTTTTAATTGGGTGGCGGTTAGGGGTCGAAGGTAGGCAGGAACTTGGGAATGAGGGAATTGTGAGTGGGGAAAAATCTGGTTTGTCGGGTTAAGGAATTTTGTAAAATATTTTGTGTTTTTATTTTAAAAACAAAACAAAGTATTTTAAATTTGCGCACATTTATCTTTAAGAAATTTGTCAAATTTTAAAAAGTTGAAAAATTTGGCCCTGCGCTTTGATTTTCAACTCGCTGCAATTCAATAAAAAAACACGCGCCAAACGATGCCGGATTAAAAAATACAGATTCGCAACAGCACCGCTGAGTTCCTGATTTTCAGCGCCCAGTACTGGATGGGTCGCGGGAGTGTGGCGTAGGAGGCGTGAGGCTAGCGAACACCAACCGCCAAATATCCAAGCCGTTACCGAGGAATCCTCGGCAACTATTCGAAAAACCCGAACAGTTCAAAAACAACAGAAAATGGCAAATGCATCGCAGATAATCATTTAC
The DNA here is from genome assembly GCA_030645295.1 of Saprospiraceae bacterium. Taxonomy (GTDB): domain Bacteria; phylum Bacteroidota; class Bacteroidia; order Chitinophagales; family Saprospiraceae; genus M3007. Next base: position 10,800 of record JAUSMG010000043.1, read on the forward strand.
CAAACCGAAACAGGCGAAACCAAATTGGAGGTTCGGTTGGAGAACGAAACCGTTTGGCTCACCCAAAAACTGATGGCGGAGTTGTTTCAAACAACTCCGCAAAACATCACCATCCACCTCAAAAACATTTTTGAAGAGGGCGAATTGGAGGAAGCGGCAACTTGTAAGGATTTCTTACAAGTTGGAAAAGAAGGCAAACGTATGGTGGAGCGGAGTCAAAAATTCTACAATCTGGATGCAATCCTTTCGGTGGGCTACCGGATAAAATCTGCCGTCGCCACCCGTTTTCGCCAATGGGCCACGCGGCACATCAAAGAATACATCGTAAAAGGTTTTTTGCTCGATGATGAACGGCTGAAAAACCCGAACCTACCTTTCGATTATTTTGAAGAACTGCTCAAACGCATTCAGGACATCCGAACTTCGGAAAGGCGTTTTTATCAAAAAATCACCGACATCTACGCCACGAGCACCGATTACGACCCGACCTTGGAGACCAGCATCTTGTTTTTCCAAACCGTCCAGAACAAAATGCACTGGGCAATTACCGGCAAAACAGCCGCCGAAATCATTGTCGGGCGGGCCGACAGCAGCAAACCCAATATGGGCTTGACTAATTGGCGCGGCGCAAAACCCAGAAAACAGGATGTCAGTATCGCCAAAAATTATCTGGATGAACCCGAACTCGCCGCCCTAAACAATCTGGTTGAACAATATCTGGTATTTGCAGAGGGCCAAGCCATGCGGCGGATTCCCATGTACATGAATGACTGGATTGAAAAACTGAACGGTTTCCTGACCTTGAACGATAGGGATATTTTGAACCATGCCGGAAAAATGTCGCACCAGTTGGCCCTCGAACATGCTGAAAAAGAGTACGAAAAATACAAAATCGTGCAGGACAAATTTTTTGAAAGCGATTTTGACAAAGCTGTAAAAATAGCACTTCATCCCAAAAATGAAAACCCGATAGTTTGAGTTGCTGCCCACTCGAACAGGACGGTCCGAAATGATTTGATGATCAATCTGGCCGATGAAGTGGTGGTAGGGTATACAAACCCAGAAGGGATATTGAGTCGGCGGCTAAATTTAGAGCACCTGAAAAAGGTTAATCATCTGATTTAGCTACAAAGGCCAAAGGCAATTGGATAATGGGCGACCACGAGGGTCGCCCAAAGTGAACCTGGCCGGGCTGGGCCGTGGGGGGATGGAATGTGTTCGGTAGGGGCGACCCTTGCGGTCGCCCACCCTGGTGATTACCCACCCTCGCGGTCGCCCACCCTTGTCCGCCCACCTTTTAAATTTTAGATGGCGGAACAAAAACCACCAAAAAACCGCCAAATAAAATCGAGTAGGAGAAAGTTAACCCGCCATTTATACCTGACCTGAGGCCAAAGGTGGCGTGATTAACTTTCGTCCTCTCACACCACCGGACGTACGGTTCGCGTATCACGGCG
>JAUSMG010000047.1 GCA_030645295.1 Saprospiraceae bacterium
ACTGGGGAATTATCCTCCACGCTTTTTTAACTACTTTTGATAAACGTTGCCAAATCAATCTCAATTGAAGATTACGTTTACACAAAAACCTTTAGACCCTCGTTTAACTTGAAACTTTCCACTTGAAACTTTCCACTTGAAACTTGTAACTTGAAACTTTCAACTTGTAACTTTCCACTTGTAACTTTCAACTTTTGCCCCCTCAGAAACCTGACTTTTCCAAAAAAATGTCCAACAGGACTTCTGACTGTGTGAGTATCTTTATTCTATCGATATTATTTGTTTCCAAATCATCTTTCAAATTTCTCTCGTATGGCAAAGAAAAAACTCAAACTCAATGAACTTAAGGTTCAAAGCATTGTCACTTCGCTCGAAGAAGGTCAGATGCAGACCTTAAAAGGCGGTAAAGAAGTGGTAGGCCGTCGCCGGAGTTATACCGTGCGTTGGACCATGATCGATACCCGGGTCCAAACGGATTCAGTCAACGCCCCTATTGGCGGAAACTAAGTCGCTTTATGGTCTGTTTCACGCCAATATTTTTCATGAACCACTGTTGCAAATCTTTGACCTCTTGCCTTGCTATCCAGCCAAGCCAGGAGGTCAAATGTTTGTAGCAGTGCCCTGGTTTCAGGCTCTTCTGCCTTGGGCTGCAGGTCATTTTTTACTTTGGCAAAAACCTCACGCTGCCCTTTTGCATCCGGTAATTTTATCGCTTCAAAGATGCCGTGCATAAACCGCCGCTCCAGTTCGTGGAGGCGGTTTTTTCTTTTTAAAAAACGGGCTGCGGTGCGCAGTTGTGAATCCAGTAAAAGGAAATTTCCCAACTCAAAATGGAGGATAAGCGATAGGATGCGGGCCAGGCTCTGAAGGTCCTCCCGGCCCACAGAACGGCGTTGAGCAAGCCAGTGATTCAGGTGGTCAAGCGCAGTGCTAAAGTCGCCGCAGCCGATGCTGATGGGCACGAATTGGAGGTAAAAACTACCGGTCTCATATTCGTGCGGGTCAAACCGTTCGGCTTCGCGCAAACAGCGATCCATTTCACGTTGTGCCGCTTCAAATTCACCCGTATACGTGCAGAGCGCAAAAAAACCACTGAAGTATTGGCGGTGTATTTTCCGGCGGTCATCTTCTGTAATGGCCTGTAAATCACCAATTTTCTCCAGGCACTCGCGCACTTCCTCGTATTTACGAAGCAGTCCGCAAGCCAGGATCTGGTTGCTGAGCGCGGCGATATAATCTGACAGGTTTTCCCGCAAAAAATGAGGCTGCGATTCTTGTAAAGCAAGGAGCGTTTTGCCTGTTTCATAAAATTTTTCTTGCTCCAGTGCGGTATGGTAGTAAAGGCTTAGGGTACGGTAATAAAGCACTCTTGCCGTGTGCGACACTGCGGCGTCGGGGCTGGCAAACGCTGCTTGTTCCACGAGTTCGCGAAGGCGCGCGACCCGATCAGCGCCCCGCTGCATGGGATCTTTTTTGATGGTAGCATAGGCCTGAAAAAATGCCCTTCGATATTGGGAAGCGTTGCTCAATTGTTCCATGGCGCGGGACTCTTCGTCTTGCAACCGCTCCAGGTTCTTGTGCAGAAAATCAATGTCCATCCGGGTGTAGGCCAGTTGCTTTTCCCAGCGAACAATTTCGATCTGGTGGACAAAACTTTCATACTGCCTGGCCAGTTTTCGGGCTTTGGTAAGCAGCTCGCGACAATCAGTATAATGCCCTCGTTTGAACAACGCGACTACACTTTGCAGCAATTGATTGAGGCGGTGGTGGACCGTATGGGATTCATCGTAATTCAGAAGGCATTTCAGCACCAATTCATAGAGATATGCCTTTAGTTCAGCGTATTTTTTGCTGCCTGTGTCCTGACCTTTATAAATTAAAGTTCTCCATTTTGCCTCTTCAAACCGCTCATCGGCAGCCATTGACTCAAAAAGCTGGGTGTACTTGTTGTCCACCCCGGGTTTCCCCTTCATGAAAATACGGAAATAGCGCTTTTCGGCAGGCGAAAGCGAGCGGACAAGGCTATGCAATTTGTCGGAAGGTGTTTTTGACATTTTCTGGGCGATGGATTTAGCAGCAAAATTGTCAGGTATTTATCAATTTACCAAACCTTATTATAGGCTCAGAAACCTGACTTTTGAAAATATTAGGATTGCAGGAGAAAAAATGATAGCGGACCTTTGTTCTATCAACGTTCGACTATTAAACTTTAGACATAGGATTATTGGACTTTAGACATTGGACGTTGGATTTGATCGGTTTGAAACTTGTAACCTTCAACCATTCCGAGTGTGTAAGTCCAATGTCCATCCGTCTAAGGTCCAAAGTCCAACAGTCCAAAGTCCAACAGTCCAACAGTCCCACAGTCCAGAATCTAAATATCTGTTGCCATGTTAAACGTACTCGCTATCCGCCGCCCGCCTGAATCGCTCGAGCCGAATGCTTCTTTAGCCCGCGCTTTGACCATGAAACCTGTGCAAAACTTTGAACCAGAGGCAAAGCCGATTACTGAAGCAGAAAAGATTGCGCTGCCCACCATGGAAGGGCTCTGTTTTGAGAAAGTGAAACACATTACTTATCTGGAAGCGAGTGGCAACTATACGGCCTTGCATTTCAAGGACAAACGGCAGGTTTTGGTCTGTAAAACCCTCCGCGAGGTGGAGTTAATGCTCCCCCACCGGGCATTTGCCCGCATCCATCGCTCCCACACGATCCATCTGAAACACCTCAAAAAATATGTACGCGGAAAGGGCGGTCATGTATTGCTCCAAAATGGCGTGACACTCACCGTTTCTACCGGCCAAAAAGAAGCGTTCCTGGAGCATTTGAAGGATTATTTTGGTTGATCCCCTGTATGGCCACCATTTACCAATCCAGAAAAACACCCATTGCCCTCCCCAAAGCCCTCCCTGCAAATAAACACAACTACCGCCCTCCTTTTCCCGCTTATGGCGGGAAGGGAGGGACTGGGAGGGGATGATTTGCGAAAAACACACAGTAAGGGTTTGGTTTGGCGCCGGGCGCAGTAACTGCGTCCGGTGATTTTTTTTGTGCCAAGGCTCGAATTTTTTAGACCTTTCGCATCTGGATTCTTCATTCACTGTACGAATCTTTGGGCCCGCATCGCCAAACCAACAAATACCCGCATTCACCAGCGTTAATGAACAACGCCACCACTACCCTACCCCGCCGTTACCCTGGCCTGCGTCCTTTTGAGCGCAGTCAGAGCGCTGTGTTTCATGGCAGGGGCGAAGACATTGCAAAACTTAGCAATCTGGTGCTTCGTGAACGCCTGGTGGTTTTGTTTGCCAAATCGGGGATGGGCAAAACCTCTCTTTTGCAGGCTGGTTGTGCGCCCGAACTCGAACGGCAGGATTTTGTGCCTGTTTTTTTGCGCACGGAGCGCAGCGACCGCCCTTTGCTGGCCAGCATCAGCGAAATGCTGGAGAAGAACCCCCACGTAGGCGGCATCGACCCTACCGGATTACGCCCTGGCGCTTCTCAGACTTTGTGGGAAAAAATGAAACGGCTTGAGTTCGACCTGAATGGGCTTCCCGTAACGCCCGTCCTGGTTTTAGATCAATTTGAAGAAGCTTTCACGCTTTCCCATTCCGAAGAAAGCCGCCACCAGTTCTTTCGTGAGCTGGCCGATCTAGCCAATGAAACGATGCCCGGGGAACTGAGGGCTACCCTTCTGGAACAATTCGAGTATGGAAATCTGGATGTAGAAACCATGCAATGGTGGGAAGAACAGCCCAACGTGCGCATTGTATTGAGCATCCGCTCTGATTTCCTGCACATGATTGACCGCGTGAGCAAAAGTATCCCGGGGATCCTTCGCAATCGCTACGAACTGTTGCCGCTCGACCGCGAAAAAGCGCGTACGGCCATCGCTAAGCCCGCTGATCAGGCAGGTGATTACGCAAGCCAGGCCTTCACGTACGCACCAGCCGCTCTGGAAGAGATGTTGGATTTCCTTTCCGGCCATGATGCCGCAGCCGAAAATGAAGGCAAAGAGTCGACAAAAGCCGAAGAAATTGAAGCGGTCAACCTGCAGATCATTTGCCAGGACGTAGAGGAACGCATTATCGATTTTCAGAAGCACGCGGGTTTTGAGGTAGACAGTCAATTTTATGAAGGCCAAAATGGCCTGCGCAACTCCATCCGCAATTTTTACCAAAACCAACTCCGGCTTTTCCCCAAAGCCTACATCGAGCGCATCCAGCAAAAATCGCAGCAAGGCGCCCCCATTTCGGCGTTAGACAAGTCGTTAACAGAAAAACCCGCAGATCTCCTGCATGAAATGGCCCAGCGGCTCATCGAAGAAAGTCTCATCACACCCGGCAACCGCCGAAACAGCGTGGTAGATGACACGCTGATCAGTGATTTCCATGTTTCGCCTGATTTCCTGGATACCCTGGTGGACAAGAGTCGCCTGCTGCGCAAAGAACCCCGACTTGAGGATTTTTACTATGAGATCAGTCACGATACGCTCCTGCCTGCCGTAATTGAATCGCGCAATACACGACGCGATAAGGAACAGGCGGACCGACAAAAGGCTGAATATCAACAGCAGCTGGCCGAAGAAGCCAAACGCCGCGAAGCAGTGGAAGCCGAACTCACTGCTACCCGACGTCAGCGCAAGCTAGCCCGCACCGTGGCCATCACCTCGTCCCTTTCATTGCTGGTTTGTCTGGGCTTCGCGATTTGGTTCATTAAAGAGTACGTGGAGAACGCCAGAAGTCAATTGAAACAAGCGGAATTTTATGTTCACAACGAACTTTACAATGCAGCCGACCACGCTTATCTCGAATTGATCTCTCATCCGCGTCGGACCTGGATTCTCGAACACTTCAGGCCGCATCAGGATGTCTGTGGCGAATATGAACTGGTCAAAAAATTTCACCTGGCCTACAAAACGGTGGACAGCAATTTTGTATTTGCCGATTCTCTGATGCTGGTCAATAATTATGCTTTTGCGCTCAACCATTACCGGCTGGCAGAGGATTCGCTGAAAGCCTACAGGTCGCTTAATGCCCAATTCTCGCATGATACTATGCAAAATGATTGGCGTGTGCGTCGTCAACTTATTGATTCTAAGGATGATCTGATTGGAAAACGTATTTACAACGCAAACCAGACCCTGGTTCGTGAGTTCAAAATCAGCCAGCGCGAATACGAGTCTTTTGTAGAAGCCAAAGTGTGGGGCCAGGCCTTGCGCAATCTTCGACGCATGAAACAACTCCTGCCTGCCCACCCTTCCGACGAGGTCGATCTGAAAAATGCCCTGAAAATCAACGAACTCCCCAGCGAATACGTCAAAAAGGAACTCCTCAAGTGCGAAGCAAAGCTGCGAGGACTTTAAAAATTTGCCACATTTCCAATGCGTATCATGCTCTATGCCATCCCGGTCTTTTTCCTGCTCATCGGGCTGGAGCTGCTCGTGGCCCGACTACGGCACACAAAACTGTACTCGCTTCCGGATGCCGTAACGAATATGAGCTGTGGCATACAGCAACAGGTGATCGGGGTGTTGTTCAGAACCATCTTGTTCGCAGGGTATGTATGGGTGTACGAATATCGTTTGTGGACGATCCCGGTAACCTGGTGGTCGTTCGTACTGGTGTTCATCGGCGTTGATTTTTTCTACTATTGGTTTCACCGCAGTACGCACGAAATCAGCTTTTTATGGGGCACGCACATTGTGCACCACCAGAGCGAGGAGTACAATTTGAGTGTGGCGTTGCGGCAATCGGCCATTCAGGCTTTTGCCAGCAATTTTTTCTACCTGCCTCTGGCTTTTATGGGCTTTAGTCCGACCTCATTTCTGGTGATGGCCACGTTTCAGACCCTGTATCAATTCTGGATACACACGCGTACCATTGATAAATTGCATCCTGCTTTTGAATACATTTTCAATACCCCTTCGCATCACCGGGTACACCACGGGGTGAATCCCAAATATCTTGACCGCAATCACGGGGGTACGCTGATCTTGTTTGACCGCTGGTTCGGCACGTTCCAGGCAGAGGAAGAGGAGCCAGTATACGGTGTGACCGTGCCGCTGGCAAGCTGGAATCCCGTATGGGCACAGGTGGATTACTATGCGTGGCTGGGGCAACGGCTCACGCAGGCAAGCACCTGGAGCGACCGCTTCCGAATGCTTTTTCGAAAACCGGGTTGGTTGCCAGCCTCACTGGGCGGCTCCGTGGAAGCAAAACCTGTGACGACCAAAACCTTCCACAAGTTCGAGACTGGAGTTCCACCCCGGATCGCGACCTATGTGTTGGTACAATTTATAATCTTGCTGGTGGTCACGTTTTTGTTCCTCAAAACAGCCGGAGACACGCCCGGCATGACGGTCCAAAATCTTGCACTCACCGCATGGATCATTTGGACGACCGGGAGTCTGGGGGGACTTTTGGAGGGTCGGAAATGGGCATGGTGGTCAGAACTGGGGAGGTGGGGCGTGGCGGTGGTGGCTTTGGTTGGCTATGCCCTGAATGGCTTATAGGGTTCCAGACAAAGGTTTAATTATGATCAATAAAAGATCGCCTAATACCTGTCTATATGCGTGTACTCTGGCTCAGTCCGGGCTTCCCCGCCGACGAACAAGACCTCAATTGTCTTCCCACACTGCAATTGCTGGCACGCACACTTATTACACAAGGCATTGATTTACAAGTGATAACGCTCGGTTACCCCTTTCATGCACAGCCATTTCGTTGGCATGGAATTCCGGTCATTTCGGGATACGGGTTCAATCGGCAATGGTTTCGCTGGTACAACTGGATTCGGGTGTTGCGCTATGCTCAGGCGGCCCATCTACAGCAAAAATTTGATTTGATCCATAGCTTTTGGCTGGGCCCCGGCTGGCTGATTGGTCGATACCTCCATAAAAAGTGGAATATTCCACACTTTACGACACTTATGGGCCAGGATGTGTTGTCCGATAACAAGTACCGCCACTTTCTGAAAACCCATCATGCACAAACGCTGATCGCGGTCTCGGATTTTCAAAATAATGCCTTTGAAAAAACAACCGGCAAACGCGCGGCGCATACCATCCCATGGGGGGTAAGCCGCGATGAAATTCCTGAAAAATGCTCAGTACATCGTCCAGTGGATGTATTGGGCTGTTGTGCGCTTATTCCTTTAAAAAATTGGAGGCTCTGGCTGCAAGTGATCGCCGGAATTGTTCAATACAAACCCGATCTCCGTGCTGAATTGATTGGCGACGGGGTGGACAGCACTGCTGTGGAAAGTCTCCTCCGACAAGCTGGACTGGAGCAAAATGTAAAGCTTCTTGGTCATATCCCGCGCGCTGCAGTATTGGCCCGGATGCGGGAATCAAAGGTTTTCTTGCATACGGCTCGCTTCGAGTCGTTTGGGTTTGTGCTGGCCGAAGCGGCCATGAGCTGTTGCCGGGTGGTCAGCACGCCGGTTGGGATTGCGGCCCAACTTACTGCGCCGGGACAAACGATAGAGGCTCTTGTGAAGCAATTACTAGTGGCATTGGATAAACCCTTATTGAAATTGCCCAACACGCCGTTTTCAATGGAGGAGACAGCCCAGGCGTACTTAAGGCTGTATCAGACACACGCTAAGCTTTAATCTTTTTTCCCACTTCGCGAATCATATTCGGGTAATCCGTAATAATACCATCCACCCCCATGCGAATCAGCAGCCGCATGGATTTTACATCATTCACCGTCCAGGGTATAATGTTCATTTTTCGGGCATGGCATTCCTTCACCAACTTCTTGTCGACCAACAAGTAATACGGGCTGTAAATAGCGGGCTCAAAATTCAAACGAGCCATGTTAGGCTCCAGGCCATCATCGTTTCCGATCAAAAAAGCCATTTGCAGATCGGGCGCATAGCGGTGTAATTCATTCAACACACGGACATCAAACGACTGCACGGTACACAATTTTTCCAGGCCAAATTTGCGAATTTCAGCCACCACCAGTTGGACAAAAGCTTCCACTCGTGGATGACGAATATCATCCCATCCGGGCTGGCTTTTTATCTCCAGGTTCCATCGAATATTGGGTCGGACAAGTTTCACAGCCTCCACTACTTCGCTGAGGGTAGGCTTATGCGTTTTTATTTTCTGCTGTTCGGGAAATTTCGGATTTACCTTGCTGCCGCAATCCATGCCTTGAATTGCATTAGTACTCATATTATAAATCTGGAATCTCTCCAGGTCTTTTTGCTTGATGGTGTCCCCATCAGGCAGCAGGCAAATTTCCGGGTTGAACCAGGGTTCGTGACTAACAATCAAGGTGCCATCCTTTGAAACCACCAGGTCCAATTCAAGCGTCACCACTTCAGGGAATTCAAGCGCCTTCAAAAAGCCCGGCAAGGAGTTTTCGGGCATCAAGCCACGGCATCCCCGGTGTCCCTGCCAATCGAATCCTTTTGGGATATTTACGGGACGGTTTTCGGTTGTTTTGCAGGCGAGAAAAGTGAGGGCAGTGAGCATCATTGGTAACAGTAACAGTTTCACCCGCCAAAGCCATAGCCGAAATGGAAATGGTGGAGGGTTGAGGTGGTAGTCTTTCATATTTAAGCCGTGGTTTTACCTTTGGGCGAAATTGACCGGAACTTCCCGAACCAACAGTATTTCCAAGGTTAATTTTTCAAGAAATTGCCAATTTGCCCTATTTTTACCCGCCCAAGTTTCAATGAAGGAGGGTTCACATTAACCACATTTATACAATGATTGACGTAAAACAATTCCTCTTCTCCCTCCCTGAAAAAGTCGCTCCTGAGGCCGTAGAAGGTCTCAGCACGCTTTTTCAGTTTGATGTTACCGATGAAGGTCAGTACACCGTAAGCCTTGACAATGGCAAGCTCGAGGTATTGGAAGGTTTCACGGGCGAACCAAATTGCAAAGTGACCGCCAGCAGTGAAACGCTCTCCAAACTGCTCTCCCGCGACCTGAATCCGATGATGGCCATGATGACCGGCAAGCTTAAAATCAGTAATCCGGGGGAAATGTTGAAGTATGCCAAGATCTTTGGTTTGATGTAGTTGACCGATGACTGTTGACCGTTGACCGTTGACTACCAAAGATATTCAGGATAACTGGTCAACAGTCAAAGGTCAACGGTCAATAGTCATCTCCCCAATCATAGACATCGCCGTCTTTAAGGCCGTCTATTTCGCGGCGTTCTTTTTTAGTGGGGCGACCGGTGCCACGTTCGCGTTTTTCGCCGGTTGGAGCGGCATTCAAAAACCATTCAGCGTATTTTGTTTTTTCCGCTTCGGACGTTACGTCCTCGTAGCAGGTGACCGCTATGGCAGCCCCTACCCGCTTCTCAATCAGTGTTATCGCGCGAAATTCAAAGTTGAAACCGTTCTTTTTCACCACCACCACTTCACCCGCTCCAATCTGATAAGAAGGCTTAACAGACACCCCTGCAACTTTCACTTTTCCACCTTTGCAAGCATCGGTGGCCAGCGTCCGGCTCTTGAAAATTCGGATACTCCAGAGCCATTTGTCTACTCGGATCTTATTCATGTAAGAGGGTAGTTAAAATCTACTGATTACCCGTTGGCAATCAAAAATTGGAACTGCAAAAGAACAGGATTTGCTAACCTTGCGTCGCTTATTTTCTTTCCAGAGGCGCGGAATCCGGCGGTTAAACACCTTACGGCTGACTTTGGGGCAAAAAAAATGAGGCAGTGCCACCACAGCACTACCTCAGCCCTAACCAAATAAAACCAAATTATTCTTAGATTGAAATTCTTTCGTGTCCCAAAGGTAAAACAGCTTTGTGTCATTTTTACAACAAGCGTGAAAATATTTTTTAAAATATTTTTATCCCATACTCTGCGACCCTTGAGCAACAAAATACCGCATAAAGACCTGATTTTGTAGAATAAAACATTCTCAAATCCATATTTTAAAACAACCCTGTTTCAACCTTGATTTTTAGAACATAATTTTATTTTTTGTCAACATGGAAAATCGCTTGTCGAAAAAACTTTTCTGGCGGAGTGCCTGCTTTACCCTTTCTTTCATTTTTACACTAACCCTTAACGTCTCCGCCCAAACCAAGGAACATGAGACCGATGCCACATTCATCGACAGGATCTACGACCAAAGTCTCACCGACGGACGTTGTTACCCATGGCTGGAATTTCTAAGTCTCCAGATCGGTCACCGTCTGAGCGGGAGCCCCGGCGCTGCCAAAGCGGTGAACTGGACCAAAAGCATGCTCGATACGCTGGGGCTGGATTCTGTGTGGCTCCAGCCCTGCATGGTACCGCATTGGGTGCGCGGCGAGCCAGAACAAGTGCGCTTGATCGGCTCGAAAAAGAACGGAACATTCCCACTTGCAGCATTGGCACTCGGCGGTTCGGTAGCAGGTAAAGTGCAGGCGGATGTGGTAGAAGTAGACTCCTGGGAACAGCTCGACCAACTCGGTGCTGCAGGAAAACTCAAAGGCAAGATTGCTTTTTACAATCGGCCCATGGACCCTACAAAAATCCGCACCTTCGAAGCCTATGGCGGTTGCGTGGACCAACGGGTAGGTGGTGCTTCCCGGGCCTCCAAATATGGCGCAGTGGCTGTGCTTGTCCGCTCTATGACCCTTAGACTCGATGATTTCCCGCACACCGGTACCATGCACTACGATTCGGCCTATACCCTGATTCCGGCTGCCGCCATCAGCACCATCGCTGCCGAGGCGCTCAGCCAGACCCTACGCGAAGAAGGCCGCGCGAAGGTGTCTATCCAGTTGAATTGCAAGACTTTACCGGATGCGCCTTCCTTTAATGTCATTGGTGAAATTCGCGGTTCGGACCGCCCCAACGACATCATTCTGGTAGGAGGACACCTGGACAGCTGGGATGTGGGCCATGGTTCGCACGACGATGGCGCCGGAGTGGTACAAAGTATGGATGTGTTGCGGGTACTCAAAACGCTTGGTTACCGACCGCGTCATACCATTCGTTGTGTGCTGTTTATGAACGAAGAAAATGGTTTGCGCGGCGGGAAGGCTTATGCTAAAGAGGCAGCGCGCAAAGGAGAGTTTCCCCTGGCTTCCATAGAGAGCGATGCAGGCGGGTTCACCCCGCGCGGTTTTTCATTCGAAGGCGATGAGAGCGTTTTTGGAAAGTTTTTTGAAAAACTGACCACATATGAATCGCATTTCGCACCATATGGCCTGCAATTCAGGAAAGGCGGATCGGGCGCAGACATCAGCCCACTCCGAGGAATGAAAGGACTTTTAAGCGGCTACTCGCCTGATTCTCAACGATATTTTGACTACCACCATGCCGAATCAGATACCTTTGACAAGGTAAATAAACGCGAGCTCGAACTTGGCACGGCAAGCATGGCTGCATTGGTTTATTTGATTGATAAATATGGTTTGTAACTTATGCTAAAAATAGCACTATCCGACGACCAGGAACTTTTCATCGAAAGTCTCTGCGCATTATTTGCCAACGCTGCCGGCGAAATTGAAGTGATCTGGACCGCAAGAAGCGGAGAAGAGACCCTTGACAAGGTACGCGAGGAAAAGCCCGATGTCCTGGTACTCGACTATTTTTCAAAGGAAAAACCCTCGACGGGGGCGAAACCTGTCGATTGCTTTTGCATGAGTTTCCGAAGCTCAACGTATTGATACACAGTGTCAGTTGCGAAATGACCGTCATTCGAGATGCATTGCAAAAAGGCGCACGGGGCTATGCTTCTAAGGACATTAGCAAAGACGAACTTCTGCGAGGCATTCGTACAGTGGCGCAGGGAGCGTATTTTCTGGATCAAACTTCTATGGCGGAAACCATTCAGTTCATTACTTCTGCACAGCAACAAATACAGCAGCCCAAACACCCCAAATCGCTGCTCACACCCCGTGAACTCGATGTTGCGCATCCTTATGCAAAAGGTAAATCAGTGCGAGAAATCGCGGAATCGCTTTTCATCAGCGAAGACACCGTAGAGAGTCATATCAAGAACATCCGCTCCAAAACCGGCGCAACCAGTCGCTGCGAAGCTGGCGAATGGCTCAAGAAAAATGAACTTTGGATAGAATGATGAGTCGTCATTGGGTCATTGGGTCATTAGGGGTCATTGGCGAAATGAGCACAATGACGTAATGACCCAATGACCTAATGACCTAATGACCCCTAATGACCAATGACCCTAATGACCAATGACCCCAATAATAAAGGACGAAATGCCACCAATCATTCTTTTACACGGCGCTTTGGGCAGCGCGGCCCAGCTAGATGCTATTAAGGCCCAAATGACTGATAATCAATCTGTTTATGCCCTTAATTTCCCGGGACATGGTGGCTCTGCCACTGTGGAGCCGTTTTCCATGCGGCTTTTTGCGGACTCAGTGTTGAAGTTTCTGGATGAAAAAAACCTGGCGCAGGCTGACATTTTTGGCTACTCCATGGGTGGCTATGTCGCGCTTTGGCTCGCCTGGAAACACCCGGAACGGGTTCGAAGTGTGACCACCTACGGCACCAAACTCGATTGGAGCCCAGAAGTGGCCGCAGGAATGAGTCGCATGTTCGACCCTGAAAAAATTGAAGCGAAAGCCCTGCAATTGGCAGCATCACTTGCCAAAAACCACGGCGCGGAACAGTGGAAAACGCTCTGCCATCGCACCGCAGCGTTTCTACAGGATCTGGGCAATGGCCTTGGCATTCCCCCAGAAGCCTTCGGCGAGATCCGCTGCCCTGTCAAAATTTGCCGGGGGGATCTTGACCATGTAGTAACGGAAGCCGAAAGTCGTCCGGTAGCAGAGGCGATTCCAAATGGTCATTTTGAAATTTTACCCGGAGGAAAGCACCTCATTGAACAGGTAGACATAGCGCAATTGGCACAGCTCGCTTTTATCCCGGGGTAAAATAATAAAAGGAGAGACCAGGTGGCCTCCCCCAAATCTTTTTACGCTATTTATTTGACTTATGCAGGAGAGAGATCGTGATCTCCCCCATCAAATTATATCACTGCAATTCTTCCTGCACATAGATGTAACCAGTTTTATTATTTTTGTGTCTAGTCCGAAACGCCTATTCAGCCCGTCCGGAAATCAATTCCGGGAATTATTATGAGTGCAGCCATTTCAGACGAAACCTTGATCCAACAGGCCCTTGGAGGACGGCAGACGGCTTTTGCCGCGCTGGTGAATCGCTATGAACGCTATGCTTTCACGCTGGCCCTTCGGATGGTGAAAAACCGGGAAGACGCGCACGAAGTAGCGCAGGATGCTTTCCTAAGAGCATTCCGATATTTGCCTGATTTTCGGGGAGAAGCGAAATTTTCGACCTGGCTTTATAAAATAGTGTATTCAACCTCGCTCAATTTTTTACGCAAGCAAAACCCTGATATTCAATCCCTTGACGACGAAAATCGCCCTGTCCGGCGCTCAGACGAAGGTACCCCGGATGCCTCCCACGCCATGGAGCAGAACGATCGAAACGCCGCACTCCAAAGCGCAATCGGCCACCTTTCATCTGATGATGCAGCCATCATAACCTTGTTTTACCTTTACGAACATTCACTTGAGGAGATCTGCCAAATTACCAACCTAACCATGACCAATGCAAAGACAAAACTTTGCCGCGCCCGCCAACGTTTAAAGGCAGTTGTGGAAAGTAAATTTGCAACGGAATTGGTTTGAACCACGAACTTTCTGAGACTATGGAAAATAACTTCATGCTCACTGACGACCTGCTTTGGGACTACGCTGACGGGTTCCTCGAAGGCGAAGAAAAACTTCGCGTAGACCATTATCTGCGCCAACACCCTGAGCAACAGCTTCGTTTGGATGCGATCCTGTCTGAAAAACGGGCATTTTCAGCCATGCCGTTGGAAAAGCCCAATACGGATTTTGCCCGACAGGTCATGGCTGCCTGGTCCGCCGAACAGGCTCCTGCAAAAGCCGCCGCAATCGCCAAATCAAAAGGGCGCGACTGGATCCTCTGGGGCATTACACTGACTTTTGGCCTCCTGATCGCCGCGCCATTTTTGTTGTTTCCCGCTGCAACCCCTGCCGGAGTCACTATTCAGATTCCGGAGGAGTACATCCCGCAATTTCAAGTCCCAACGTTTGACTGGGCAGGCTTTTTCAGCAGTGCATTGTTGCGAAATACGGTTTTGCTGACCATGGCATTCATGGGTTTGAAACTATTGGACAAATATTTGCAGGTTAGGAATATACGCCTTTCGGGGCGATAGGAAATCGAACAAAAAATACTCTTCGCCTTTATCCGCTAATGCCTGGCAGGCGGCTAGGCTATTTTGAATAAAAGACCCTCCTTCGCCAAGGCTACGGCGGGTAAAAAAGGGAAATTGTTTTTTAACAAAAGACCCTCCTTCGCCAAGGCTACGGCGGGTAAAATGGCAAAAGAAAAAAAGACTTTATTCATCCATCAGCCCCACTTCAAAGGGGGGCCAAAGGAATTGACCAAATTCATTTACACCAACTTGCGCTACCCGCAGGAAGCATTCGATGCCGGCGTGGAGGGTACTGTTTATATCGAATACGATATTGATTATCTTGGGAATGTGGTGGCCACCAGGGTGTTACAAGGACTTGGACACGGCTGCGACGAAGAGGCTTGTCGCGTAGTACAAATGATGAAATTTGATGTGGAGCGCAATCGCGGCGTACACGTTCTTTTCCACCAAAAAGTTAAGGTGCAGTTTAAAAAACCGAAGGAAGTGCCGCTTCAACCGCCTGTTGCCCAGCAACAAATGCAGGTCGCCTATACGGTCACCAACAGTTCAGTAGCCCCTGCGGCACCGAAAAAGCCTGCAGAAGTGACGTATAATTATACCATTCAACTTTAGGGAATTTTAACCTTCACCTCCCCTTCCCCACAATTTCAAAGCTCTGCTCCAAACGATACCCATCGCGATCTACCAGCGCAAGCGTGTGCTGGCCTACAGGCGGCTGCAGGGCCATTTGATGAAAAACAGTGGTGGTTCCCAGGTAATTACCGTCCAAATGCCAGAAGATTTCCGCGCTTCTGGACCGATGCGCTACCTGAAAAACTGTACTGCCCAATTTCCCATTCAAATCCACCGGGACGTAAATACGAGTGGGATGTTTGGGATAAATAAGCTGCATCGGTGTTTGACTTTGCGCAGCCTGGGAGCCTTTACAATCGTCGCGGAACGGTGGTGGCGAGCTATACCCCGGATTTTTCCCCTTAAAATAATATTCCTCGATGGGGGGCAAAACAAACCATGCACGGTGTTGCATCATAGCCGGCGATTCGCAATCGCTGGATACCTGCCACTGTCCCGTGGGATCTAAATGGAGCATTATGTGATATGGACAAGCGGCCGCTTTCATGGCTGACCTGGGGATCCACACCGTATCTGCTTCACAAATATCGCTGGCACGATATCCGCTTTGACGGCACACAGACACTTGCGCCATATCGTCGTACGGCGGATCAAACCAGCGTTCTTCCTGCGGCAATTGCCCAAAAATCTCAAACAAAACAGGAGCGGCCATTTCCACACCCAATAAGCCAGGCCTTCCTTCGCCATCGGCATTGCCCACCCAAACGCCCACCGCATATTGCGGCGTAACCCCTGCGGCCCAGGCATCACGGAATCCAAAACTTGTTCCTGTTTTCCAGGCCACTTGTCTGCTGGCACGGAAGAGCTCCCACTCCCCTGCACTGTTGGGCCGCTCTACCTCGCGCATTGCTTCAAACGTATACCAGATGCTGCCTGCACCCAATAATTCGGAATTTTCACCCGCCGAAGCCTTCCCGCCTGGCAAGCCCTCTTGCCCGCCAGGTCTTGGCAGGTGGGGGCGGGTAAAGGCGGAGGAGGGGGTAATTGGTTTATTGGTGATTGGTTTGGTGGCTTTTGAAAATCTTAGGGGTCGAAAGTCATCGGGAGCAGAGCGACCATTTCGGTCATAAAAACTGCCCAGGCGACGCGCCATACAGGCATAAGTGTTTGTAATGTCAATCAAACTGGCCTCGGCGCCGCCAAGGATCAGCGAGAGTCCGTAGTGTGAAGGCGGTTTGTTCAGCGTGCTTAGCCCAAGCCGTTGAAGCCCGAAATGGAATTTTTCAAGGCCATATTGTTGCAGGAGTAAAACGAACGGCACATTGAGCGAGCGAATGAGGGCGCGCCGGGCGGGCACTGCACCATCGTAGGTTTCGTAATAATTTTCAGGGCGGTACTCCCCAAGCTGGGTTGGAATATCGTGCAAAAGGCTGTTGGGCAAAATATCGCCGTTCTCCAACGCCAGCGCATAGAGATACGGTTTAAGAATGCTGCCCGTGCTCCTCGGCGCCGTGAGCACATCCACCGATTCGCCGTGCTCTTTGCCTGCACCCATCACATTGCCGACATAGGCCAGGACTTCTCCCGTGGGTACATCAAGGACGACGGCAGCCAGATTATGAATGTCATTGCCCCGATACAATTCTTGTCGGCGGGCTAAAATTTCAGTAACGCGCACTTGCAGGTTTTTGTCAAGCGATGTTTGGTGGCGGAAAGTTGACTGTTGACCTTTGACCGTTGACTTTTTTACCCGCCGTAGGCTTGCCGTAGGAGGGTGACCGTTGACTTTCAAGTATCAGACGGTCGAGCAGATGCGGAGCAAGTTGTGGGAGTGGAAGCGGTTGTTCGGGCAAAGGTTCTTCTTTGGAATAATTACACTCGGAAGCACTCATTCTACCTTCTTCCCAAAGTTTTTGAAGCAAGCGGTTCCTTTTGGCCAGCAAAACAGCACGGTTTCGTCCCGGGTGGATAAGTGCAGGGCTATTTGGCAAAACAGCCAGGGTGGCGGCTTCTGCCCAGGTGAGCAGACCCGGACGTTTGCCGTAATAACGCCAGGAGGCAGCTTCCAACCCCACAACATTGCCGCCAAACGGCGCATTGGAAGCGTACAGGCAAAGTATTTCTTTTTTGGAATACGTCAGTTCGAGCCGAGTGGACATGAACGCTTCCAGTATTTTCTCCAAAACTGTACGTGATGGGTTATCCCGGGAAAGCCGGATCACCTGCATGGTAAGGGTACTGCCTCCACTGACCACACGAGCATTTTTCACATTCAGCCAAAGCGCCCGGGCAAGACTGAGCGGATCTACGCCGGGGTGAACCCAAAATCTTTTGTCTTCGAACGCTACCACACATTGCTCGTATTTCGTTGGTAATGAATCGCTTGTAGGGAAACGCCATTGGCCGTCTTCTGCGATTCGAGCGCCAAGCAGTTCGCCGCGGCGATCCTCCAGCACCGTACTCAGTGGCTTTTGAAACAGAGGGCTGGGCAGACAGAAAATCCACGCCAACAGCAGCAAAACCAGCGCCGCGCTCGATTTTGGATGGCGTTTTACAAAGCCTTTCACGCGTTGCCAAAAGGTATAGAGCTTAATTTTGAAAGAGACTTTCAAGAGGGTGAATTTTGCCTCAAAAGTAGGAAAGGCATCCAAAGGCAGGCGTAGAATTGAGCAAGAAACGGTTGGCGTTAGAATTTTGGGATAGATCAAGTAGGCGACAGGGGGTAGTGTGCCGTTAACGCCAATGTCCGGGACATAAAAACGGGCGACCCACCAAAAGGAGATCGCCCGTAATATTCTTAACCCAGCACCGATGTACTAAGTTATGGCTGAAACTCAATCTTCTAAATCGTCGTCATCGTCTGCAAACTTGGCTGCGGAGGCCGGTTTGGCGGCGACGATGCCCGCTGCAATTTTCTCTTTGATCTTCAATTCGATCTCATCCGCCTGTTCTGGTGCAGTGATCAGCCCTACCGTTGCTGTTGGGATGTCTGCTCCGTGCCGCACAGCTTCGGAGATAGGGACTTGATAACCAGGTCCAGCGGGGACTTTGGCTTGTGCCACTCCGCCGCCAGATGAGCAGTCAATCAGGTCAACGCCTTCTGTTTTTAGACGCCGTGCCAACCCCACCGAATCATCCACGCTCCAACCTCCATCCACCCAGTCCGTGCCTGAGATGCGGACAGTCAGCGGGAGGCGTCCATCCCAGACCTCGCGAACCGCACGGACAGTCTCCAGCAGGAAGCGAATGCGGTTTTCAAAACTGCCGCCATATTCATC
>JAUSMG010000055.1 GCA_030645295.1 Saprospiraceae bacterium
CCGACCGACTACTCCGTCTACCTCAATGATGTCTCCTTTTTCAACAGTTCCTTCGAACAAGAGCAATACGCCCGACAAAATATCGGAGAATATTTGTTGTAATCCCAATCCGAGACCTACCAGCAACACGGCGGAACTGGCCAAAATCCAATTAAAGCTCAACCCGGCAACACTCAGTATCGCGATGCAGGCAATCACCCAAATCAGGTACTTGAACATCAGATAAAAAGAATGCTGCCGGCCAATATCTAATTGTCTTTTTTGGGCCAATTTGAGAAAGAAACGCCCAAATGCAAACAAGAATAGACGGGCCGCGATGTATATCAGCACCATCAGTAAGACAGAATAAACGGATAGACTGTATCCGCTTATGTCCAACAGTTTGAATTCGAGTATTTCTTTAATATTCATAGTGGCCTGTGTTTAAGACTATTTTTTGATCAGTTTTAAAATCTCTTTCTGACCACCGCGATTCATTTCAAAGTCAAGCGCTGCGCCGTCGTATTTGAGGAGTTTTACCATTATCTCTTTTTTCCCGGTTTCCTGTGTGTACAGTTTGTCCTTCTCAGTGCGCCAGGTTCCACTTTGTTTTTGATCGTTAAAATGAGCCGTATAGCTGCCGTCTTCCTTGAATTCAAAACTCACTTTCGTCGCATCAATGTCGCTGGGCTTGTCCATGATGAGCCATTCCGTACCCTGCCATTGGCCGAGCAAAGCGGGATTCTTGTCGTTGACTTTCTGGCAAGAAGTGATGGCCAAAAACGCCATTGCAGCTGATAAAAACTTGATTTTCATAATTTTAGATTTTCTTTGTTAACTTAATAGCTTCCCTGGCAATCGCTTCTGCCGCATTCGGCCTCCCCAATTGGCGGATACTTTCGCTCAGGCTGAAAGCAAGGGCCTCGCTTTCCAAAATCAACAAGGCATCTTGCAGCATTTTCTCTCCTGCATCACCGTCCCGGACGAGGCGGGCTGCGCCTTTCTCCACGAGCGCCAGTGCGTTTTTGGTCTGGTGGTCTTCCGCCACATTTGGCGAAGGGACGAGAATTGCAGGTTTCCCAACCAAGCACAATTCACTGATACTCAAAGCGCCTGCCCTCGAGATCACCACATCTGCTGCCGCATAAAGCATATCCATCCGGTCAATGAATGCACGACAGTGGACATTGGGTAATTTGGCCGTCTCCATCGCCGTGTATTCGTACTCGTAGAATTTGCCGCATTGCCAAATCGCTTGTATCGCCCCTCCCCGACCCTCCCCGCCGGTTGGCGGGAGGGAGTATTTTTCAAAAAACTCCACGTTATCCCGCATTGCGTTATTCAGTGTCTTTGCCCCGAGGCTTCCACCGATGACCACAATGGTTTTCTTATCCGGGTCAAGGCCATAGTATTTCAATCCTTCTTCATGTTTTCCCTCCAGGTTTAAAATGTCGGATCGCACCGGATTTCCCGTGAACACGATTTTTTCCTG
Organism: Saprospiraceae bacterium; assembly: GCA_030645295.1. GTDB lineage: Bacteria > Bacteroidota > Bacteroidia > Chitinophagales > Saprospiraceae > M3007. The sequence goes on from JAUSMG010000055.1 coordinate 1,472, forward strand.
CGGGAAAAACTGCTCCATGTGGTCGTAAGCCACACATACTTTGGCGGCTTTTTTACCCAATATCTTATTCGTCACTCCGGCATAAGAGTTCTGCTCCTGAATCAGCGTTGGAATTCCCGCCCGCTGTGCAGCCCGCATGACCGGACCACTCGCATATCCTCCTGTACCGATCACCACGTCCGGCTGAAACTTCCGTACGATATCCCGGGCTTTATACAGGCTTCTCAGCAGTTTGATCGGAAACGAGAGGTTTTTCAAGCTCATGCTCCGCTGGAACCCTGCGATGTTAAGCCCTTCAATTTCGTATCCCGCTTTTGGGACGCGTTCCATTTCCATTTTTCCATGCGCACCTACGAAGAGAAACTCCGTATCCGGGCGCAATTTTTTGATGGCATCGGCAATAGCGATGGCCGGAAAAACGTGGCCTCCTGTGCCGCCGCCGGTTATTAATATTTTCAGTTTTTGATCGTCCATATTGAAACGCGGATTACGCGGATAGTGCGGATTTACGCGGATTGGGTGCTCGGGACTTAAAAGTTTGGTATTTGCTTGCGTGAATTAGCATATACCCTTCTTACAAACTCGGGTTTTATTCCAAAATTCAAGACAAGACCAACTTCAATTGGCATTGCTCTGAGATAATGAAGCAGCTGTGCTTCGTGTGGATCTTTGATCGTTGATTGCGCTTTCAATTCAAGAATGATTTTTCCTTCTACTACCAAGTCTGCACGATATTCCCCCATCAAATGCCCTTTATAATATACCGATATTGGTTTTTCCTCCTCCACATTCAGGCCCAATTGTCTCAATTCATAAGCCATAGACTTTTGGTAAATCTTTTCTCGAAAGCCATAATTCAACTGATTATAAACCTCATAAAAGGCCTTCAAGATTTTATCAGTCAATTCTTTGTGCAGCAGTTCCATAAGTTTATTTACAATTGTTAATTGTTTTAATAATCCGCGTAAATCAGCTTTGTCCGCGTAATCCGCGTAAATCAGCTTTATCCGCGTAATCCGCGTGAATCAGCTTTATCCGCGTAAATCAGCTTTATCCGCGTAATCCGCGTTGCATTACTCTAACCCCTCAATATATTTTGACACACTCAATATCATCCCCAGTGAGATACAGGTAAACAGTACACTCGTTCCGCCCATCGAGACCAGCGGCAAGGTTAGACCTGTAGCCGGCACGAGGTTCAGATTAACCGCCATATTGGCCAGTGCCTGTACCGTGAGCATCAGACTGAGACCAATGGCTAAAAATGCCCCGAACGCCTTGGGGCTTTGGGTAACAAGTCGCACATTTCGCAAAAACAACAGCACATAAAGTGCAAGCACGATTGTCCCCCCAACCAATCCGTATTCTTCACAAATGATCGCATAGATAAAGTCGGCACTACAATAAGGCAGATAATGGCGCATCATGGAATTGCCAGGACCATTGCCGAAAATGCCGCCTTTCGCAATAGCAATTTTAGCTTGCTGCACCTGATAACCGCCATCCTCGTCGTGCAGGAAGGTTTCTACCCGCCGCTCCCAGGTATCCACACGCACCAGGTCGAGTTCAGGGTATACCTTGCCAATGCCCACTAAAATCACAAAAACCAATACTCCAAGTACCATCATCATCACGATATATTGTCCACTTACACGCCCCATGAACATCAGCAGGATACAGGTGGCGAACAATATCATCGCCGTGCTGAGGTTCGATGGCGCTATGAGTCCACATACCAGTACTACAGGGATGATAATCGGGAAAAACGCCTGTCGAAGACTGGTTATATATTCCTGTTTCAAGGTCAATGCCCGCGCTACATAGATGATCAGGGCAATTTTTGCCATTTCAGAAGGCTGAAAACTAATTCCTGCCACACTGATCCACCGGTTTGCATCATTGATATTCGTTCCAAAAAACAGCGTAAAAATTAGCAAGGGTATCGTCAGCAAAAGCATGGGCCGCGCAAACTGCTGATAGCGCCGATAATGGATCAAATGACACAGGTAGACCAGGAACAAACCAAACGCCAGCTTTACCATGTGCCCAACGATCATGCCGGTGGTGTTGCCCCCCCGCGAACGCCATGCCTCCCAGCCGGACGAGGAGAACACAGCCAGAATGCTGAACAAGCTCAGCACGGCCACGATCATCCAGATGGTACGATCGCCTCGAAGTTCTGCTGCTATGCGGTTGCCGAGAGACATTTTTTATGAAGTGATGAAGTGATGAAGTGATTTGGGTCGATCTGTGTTAATGGTAAATGGTCAAGCGTCAATGGTCAACAGTCAATGGTAAACAGTCAATGGTCAACAGTCAATAGTTGTTGATAGAATTCGATGTATTGGTCGGCTGCTTTTTCCCAGGTGAATTGGCTGGCCCAGGCTTTCATTCGTTTTGGTTTATCCGGGTCGTTGTTAAAGTCTTTTAGGCCTGCTGAGAATGTTTCTATTAGCGTTTGAGGTTCAAAATCTTTGAAATAATAAGCCTCGCTGCCGCCGATTTCCGGGAGACTGGTGCGGTCGGAAAGAAACACAGGCTTTCCGAGCGACATGGCTTCCACTACCGGCAATCCAAAGCCTTCAGAAAGTGATGGAAACAGAAGGGCTGTGCTGTTTTTATAATATTCCAGTTTCGCTTCATCGCCGACTGGTCCACAGAATTCAATCCGATCACTCACGCCATATCGTGCTGCTTCCTGTTCAATTTTAGCCTTATATCCCCGGCTATCCGGTCCTGCAATGATCCACTTGAATTCCTTATTTTCTGCCAATAGCGGCATAAGCACATGGTAATTCTTCTTTGGGTGAATGCCGATTGAAAAAAGAAAGGGATCCTGGATGTTGGACGTTTTACCCGCCGTAGGCTTGCCGAAGGAGGGTGGACCTTGGACGCTAGAGGCCTGAAACTTGACACTTTCAACTTGCAACTTAAAACTCCCTCCGTTGTAAATCACCCTCTCTACCATTTCTACTGGCACTTCCAAATGCTTCCGTACCCACTTCTGCACATATTCCGAGATATATACCAGGCCTTTTGCCCGGTTGATCTTTTGCTGCATGGCCTTCAAGCGGCGACTTTTTTTGGCTTCAGAATAATCGGGACGATCCAGAAAATTCAGGTCATGTATCGTGATGGCCAGCGGTGTTTTTCTGCTTCTAGGCATGTATTCCGAATCCTGATGCATGCAGTGCCAAAGTGATTCTCCGAAGGAGGGCCCAATGATCTTGTGCCAGGGCTTCACGGCTTTATAAGTCATTCCATTGCCAAACTCCCCCATGCGCTCTGCCGGAACAAGGCACGCAAACTCCAGACTCATGGCTTCATGCTCCTCCTTCGCTAAAGCTATGGCGGAACCCTCCTTCGCTAAAGCTATGGCGGGTAAAAACGCATGCCCCAGTTGGAGGCAGTATTGCCCCAAGCCGGAGTACGGGTTTCGCAAGCGTTCCATTTCTAAAGCGATGGTTGGCATTTATTGTTGATTTGTTTATTTGGTGATTCGGTGATTTGTTTATTTGGTGATTTGGTGATTTGTTTTTGCTACCAGTTGATTTTCAGGTGTTTACCACTGATTCATCATTTATCATTCATCATTTTCAAAACCGCCTCCCGGAACTGTTCTCCCCGGTCTTCATAATTTTTGAACAGATCAAAACTCGCACACGCCGGACTAAGCAATACGGTGTCTCCTTTCTTCGCAAAACCCGCTGCTACTGCCACTGCCGCTTTCGCACTCCCCGTCTCCACCATCGGTTTCTTCATCCCGCCGAACACACTGAGTATCTTTGAATTATCTACACCCATGCAAACGATGGCCTTCACCTTTTTTTTCACCAATCTCAAGAGGGGCGAATAATCGTTCCCCTTGTCCTGGCCGCCGACGATCCACACCGTTGGCATATCCATCGCCTGCAGGGCGTAGAAAACTGAGTCCACATTGGTTGCTTTCGAATCGTTGATCCAGCTTACTCCACCGATTTCAGCCACCTTTTCCAGGCGGTGTGGCGGTGGAACAAACGTGTTCAAAGCTTCTTGAATCTTACCTGGCGCTGCGCCCAGCAACAATGCAGCGCGAATCGCACATGCGGCATTGAACATGTTATGCGGGCCGCGCAGCGCTGAACTTGTCATGTCGTAGACACCTTTACCGACTTTGATCTGGCCGTTTTTGAAAAAGCCTTTCCGTATGGCGATTGGTTTGGGTGTGTTCGTATTCACCGGGTGACTTGAAATCACCCGGTAAGTAGCTACGATTGGGTCAAACCCATTGTAAATGAACTTATCGCCGCGCCGCTGATTCATCGTTACCCTAAACTTTGACGCTGCATAGTTTTCCAACTTGTAATCATACCGGTCTAAATGGTCGGGCGTAATGTTCAACAGCATGGCAATCTTGGGCCTAAACTGTTGAATATCATCCAGTTGAAAACTGCTTATTTCCAACACGAAAATCCTCTGCGCTGCTGCGCCGCTGCGGTTTTTCAAATCTTCGAGTGCCATTCGGGCAAATGAGTTGCCCACATTTCCACCTTTTCGAACGTCGAGACCGGCGGTTTTCAAGATGTGGTAGGTCAGTTCGGTTGTGGTGGTTTTGCCGTTTGAACCCGTGATGGCGATGATCTGGCATTTGCCTGCATGGCGGAATCCAAATTCGATCTCACCGATCACGTTGATGCCCTTTTCCCGCACCGCCTTCATCACTTCGCTTTTCTCTGGAATACCCGGGCTTTTGATGATCTCGTTGGCATTCAATATCTGCGCCAGCGTATGTTGGTTTTCCTCCCAGGCGATTCCTGCTGCGTCCAGCTCCGTTTTGTATGCTGCCTTTATTGCGCCTTTATCGGATACGAACACGTCATAGCCGAGGTGTTTGGCCAAGAGGGCCGCACCTGTTCCGGATTCTCCGGAGCCTAGTATGACGAGTCGTTTTTTCATACTATACTTTTTTGATCTGTCTGATTCCTTGATCCAAATCTATCCGCGTTTGAAAATCTGTGTCATCCGCGTTCCCTCTATCGAATTTTCAATGTTATAATCGTCGCCACCGCCAACAGTATTTGCACAATCCAGAACCGAATCGATATCGTTACCTCGTGGTAGCCTTTCTTTTGATAATGGTGATGCAAAGGCGCCATCAGAAATACCCTTCGCCCCTCACCGTATTTCCGCCGGGTGTATTTGAAATACCACACCTGAATGATTACCGACAGATTTTCCACCAAAAACACGCCGCACAACAGGGGAATCAACAATTCCTTTCGCGTTACAATGGCCAATGCTGCAATGATTCCACCCAGGGTCAAACTACCGGTATCGCCCATAAAAACCCGGGCGGGGAACACGTTGTACCACAAAAACCCAATACAACCACCCAACAAGCAAGCCGAAAAGACTACCAATTCGCTGCTATATGGGATGTAAAATATTTTCAAAAAATCCGCCGCTACCGAGTTGCCACTCAGATAAGCCAACATCCCCAGCGCTGCTATTACTATGGCGGAAACACCTGCCGCTTGTCCGTCTAAACCGTCTGTCAAATTCGCTCCATTACTCACGGCGGTTATGACGATTATGACCATGATGACAAAGAAAATGGAGCTCAGATTGCCAATATTATCCCCTAAAAACCACAGAAAACGCGAGTAGTCAAGTTCGTTGTTTTTGAAAAAAGGCACATTCGTGATCGGCGCTTTCACATACACCATTTCTTTGTAGGTGTTGGGGGCGGTCTGGTCTTTCACAAAAAGGGTTTCCATGACTTGATAACCTTTTTGAGTGGCCACTTCCGGCTCCATGCGTACTATCACATCATCATTCACCAACATGGTTATGCCTACGATCAGCCCCAAACCCACCTGACCCATGATCTTAAACTTACCTTTTAGCCCTTCTTTATCCTCTTTGAACACCTTGATATAATCGTCCAGAAACCCGATGGCAAACATCCAAACCGTGCTGAAAATCATAAGCAGGATGTACACATTGTCGAGGCGCGCCAGGAGCAAACAAGGAATCAAAGTGGCTGCCACAATGATGATACCGCCCATGGTTGGAGTCCCCGCTTTTGAGGTCTGACCTGCAAGCCCAAGATCGCGTACCGTCTCGCCGATCTGCGATTTCCGAAGCCAGTCGATAATGCGTTTGCCAATGATCATTGAAATCAGCAGCGACAACAGCATCGCCACCCCGGCCCGAAACGAGATGAATTTGAACAAGCCAGCACCCGGCAGGTCGTAATGTTCTTTTAGGTATTCAAATAGGTGGACAAGCATGGTGTTTCATTGTTGATTTGGTAATTTGGGGATTTGGGGATTTGGGCCGTGCGAGGGTGTTTTCACCCCGCACATTGATTCGTTTTAAAATTGGCTGTGGGGCGATGTTGCATCGCCCCATAACCTGCTCAAAATCAAAATAGTAGTCCCTCCACTATTTTATCTGAAACGCGGATTGCGCGGACTAGCGCAGATACCCGCGGATACTTCCATTCATCATTTATCACTCATCATTTATCATTCATCACTCATCACTCATCATTCATCATCCTAAAAAGCATCTCCTTATCATCGAAAGGATGTTTCACCCCCTGTATTTCCTGGTACTTCTCATGGCCTTTGCCTGCTACCAGGATCACATCGTTCGGGCCCGCAAGGCGTATCGCTGTTTTGATGGCTTGTTCACGGTCCTGGATCGTAAGCGTTTTTTTCAGTCCTGCCGCGTCTAGTCCGGCTTCCATGTCTTTCAGGATCGCCGCCGGATCTTCGGTTCTGGGGTTGTCGCTGGTCAGAATAAGTTGATCACTGAGCCGGGCACACACCTGCGCCATAATGGGTCTTTTGGTCTTATCGCGGTCGCCGCCTGCACCAGTCACGGTGATGATGCGGGAGGATCTCTTTTTTAGTTTGGCAATGGTTTCCAGCACTTTTTCAAGCGCATCTGGGGTGTGGGCGTAGTCTACAATGCCGATGCATCCGGGTTTTGTGGGGTGATTGAGGTAATCGAACCGGCCTTCGGCGCCGGAGAGGTTGCTGAGGGCAGTAAGTATCTCAGACTTTCCAAGTCTTTGAGACTTGGAAAGTCTCGACAAGAGCGTTGCCACCCCATATGCAGCCGTAAGGTTGTAGGCATTGAACTCCCCGATCATCCGCGCATGGATTTGCGCTCCATCCAATTCCAAATGCAAGCCTTCAAGACTATTTTCAATGATCTTGGCTTTGAAATCGGCGGGCGCTTTCAGTCCGTAGGTTTGTTTGTTGGCCCGGGTGTTTTGCAACATCACCAAACCGTTTTTATCATCGGCATTGGTCAGGGCAAAAGCCGTTTTTGGCAAATCGTCAAAGAACTTTTTCTTGGCATCGCGGTATTCTGCGAAGGTTTTGTGGTAGTCGAGGTGGTCGTGGGTGAGGTTGGTAAAAACTCCACCCGAAAACGTGGCTCCTGCGATCCGGCGCTGATGCACCGCGTGACTGCTGATCTCCATAAACACCTGACTACAACCGGCATCGACCATTTGGCGAAGCAATTCGTGCAATCGAACTGCATCCGGGGTGGTGTGCGTACTTGGAATTACCTGCTCCCCTACCCTGTTTTCCACTGTGCCGATCAAGCCGCATTTGTAGCCCAGCGCGGTAAAAAGTTGCCAGAGCAATGTGGCTGTGGTGGTTTTTCCGTTGGTACCCGTGATGCCGACGAGGGCCATTTCTTCAGATGGGTTGCCGTAGTAATTGGAGGCTAGTTGACCTAGCGCTTCTGCGGAGTCTTTTACAATGATGAATGATGAATAATGAATGATGAATCCGCTCGGAATCTCCTCCGCGATAACTGCCACCGCCCCATTTTTTATCGCTATATCAATGAACTGATGCCCATCCACCACCGCACCTTTAACTGCCACGAAAACATCTCCGGGCTGCACAGCGCGACTGTCGAACCGGATCTGACCGATTTCGATGTCTGTGCTGCCTTGTGCTTCAAGCACTTGCAGGTTTTGGAGAAGATGGGATAATAGCATTGGTTCGATTTTTCGATTGATACGATTTTTCGATTGATACGATTTTTCGATTGATTCGATTGTTCGATTGGTACGATTGATTCGATTACCAGGTTACTCCAAAAACAGTATACACGTTTGTCCACTTGCCCTCGTCCCCGGCGCCAAACTCTGCCGTCGAACTTTCCCCACCCCTTCCACGCGCACCCTGCAGCCGCGATTTTCCAACAGATAAATCGCGTCCTT
>JAUSMG010000080.1 GCA_030645295.1 Saprospiraceae bacterium
TTCAGTAGCCAGGGTAGGCTGGTAACCCACCGCAGAAGGCATACGACCCAAAAGTGCCGATACCTCAGAGCCTGCTTGTGTGAAACGGAAAATGTTGTCCACAAAGAACAGGATATCACGACCGCCGGAAGGGTCTTTCAAATCGCCATCGCGGAAATATTCAGCCATGGTAAGGCCGGAAAGTGCCACACGGGCGCGGGCGCCGGGTGGTTCATTCATTTGACCAAACACGAGGGTAGCCTGTGATTTGGCAAGTTCTTTTTTATCTACTTTAGAAAGGTCCCAACCGCCTGCTTCCATGGAGTGGTTGAATTCCTCACCATAACGAATAACGTTTGATTCGATCATTTCGCGGAGCAGGTCATTGCCCTCACGGGTACGCTCCCCTACACCTGCGAACACCGACATACCGTCGTACGCTTTCGCGATGTTATTGATGAGCTCCATGATCAATACGGTCTTGCCTACACCGGCGCCACCGAAAAGACCAATTTTACCACCTTTTGCATAAGGCTCGATCAGGTCGATAACCTTGATACCGGTGTATAGGATTTCGCGCTCGGTCGAAAGATCTTCGTAAGCCGGTGGCTTGCGGTGAATTACATAAGCATTTTTGCCTTTTTCTACGTGGCCGATGCCGTCAATGGCTTCGCCTACCACATTAAAGAGGCGACCACGCACTTGTTCGCCCACAGGCATAGCGATGGGAGCGCCAGTGTCCACGCACTCGATACCGCGCATAAGTCCGTCGGTAGAGTCCATTGCGATGGTCCGTACTCCATCTTCTCCAAGGTGGCGTTGAACTTCGAGCACGAGTTTGGTGCCATCAGCGCGGGTGATCTCCAGTGCGCTGAGGATTTCGGGCAGTGAACTGTCAGGACCGCTAAAGTCAACGTCCACGACTGCGCCGATAATTTGTTTGATGCGACCGATATTTGCCATAGTTGCGAAATGAAATTTGGTATCCGGTGAAGGTTTTTAGCATCCGGCCACCGGAATAAGGATGCTCCTTTCAAAAAGCCGCGCAAAAGTACGATTCCTCTTGAAAAAAAAGATAGTTCGGGTAGATTTTTCCTGCCAAAGAAAATTTTGCGATTATTCAAAAGTCGCTGGTTTGCATAAAGGATTGAAAGCGAACTACATTTGGGCTTTTAAGTACCCCGGAACTCCGTTCCGGGGATAACTCCCGCCCCGGAACAGAGTTCCGGGGTACAACCCTCCGCCTATGCAAGACAACGAACTCCAACGTCTGGTAGCCGATGTAAAAGCAGGCCGTTGCGCCCTCATCCTTGGGCCGGAAATTTTCAGTATTGATGGCCAGGGCATCCAAACCCATATCCGTGCCCAACTCTCCGAGCGTTTTGGCGATCAAATCGCCGCTTACTACGAACGCGACGGCTTTTTTCTCCTCAAAAACCCGGAGGACAAGCCCGAAATGCAGGACGAGCTGCAGCACCTCTACAAATCGCTGCGACCTGCCGAGGACTTGCTGCGCCAAATCGTTGAAGTACCCTTCTCCCTCGTGCTTTCCGTCAACCCCGACACCTGGCTGCGCGACCTCAGTTTCCGGTACGGGCTGCCCAACCGCTTTGCCTGGTTTGACCCCCGAAAACAGGAAGACCTTGATGTACCTGATGGCAGCGAGGCCGAGGGACAGGCCCTGCGCGACCGCATACCGCTTTACTACAACCTCTGTGGCTCAGTGGACAGACTCAGCACCCTCATGCTCGACTACGACGATCTCTACCGCCTGCTCGAAGGCATGCTCGGCGCGCCCAAACTTCCCGAAAAACTCCTCGCCCGGCTCAAAGACACCAGCTCGTACCTTTTTCTCGGGTTTCAGTTTGACCGCTGGCATACCCAACTGATGCTGCGCTTGTTGGATGTAAAAAACGCGCCCCGCCGCTTCGCAATTCAGTCGCCCGTGCCAAAGGAAAAAGATACTGAGGCCTTCGTGATCAGCCAGTTCCGCATAAAATTTTTGGGAGAAGAGACGGATGTGCTACGACGGGTACACGCCGCTTTTGCGGCAGAAGGTTTGTTACGGCAAATTGACGAAGGCGGAGCGCCTGCTCGCAATGAGGTGACGGCCTACCTTCAAAAAGGCAACCTTGAAAAAGCCCTGGGCAGGCTTCAAGACGCAGCAAAGGGAACTTCCATAGCCGATACGGCGACCCTTCTCAGCAGTCAGTACCAACTCTGGCTATCCGAGAAAAACAAAGGCACGCTTGATACCCGGGATATTGCCTTGCAATTCAACCAATTGACTGACAGGATTTTGCAAGCGGCGAAGCAACTTTGAATGCTGAGACTTATAAGGTTTCTAAAACCTGCGGTATGTACACAAATCGAATCAGGGGCGTAGCCCCGACACCGTTTATAGAAACAGCACCAACCATACCATGAAAATCAATCGTTACCCAGGCGTAAAACCCTTCTCCGCCGACGAACAGGCGCTTTTCTTTGGCCGCGACCGCGACATCGCCGACCTCTGCGACCTCATGCGCGTGGAAAAGACTTGCGTCCTTTTTGGCAAAAGTGGTTACGGAAAATCCTCCATTTTACAGGCCGGGGTGCTGCCTCGCCTCGCTGCGGAATGCCTGCCCATAGAGGTTCGTTTTGGCGAATATATTGCAGGGCAGAGCCTGCCGCCCCTGGAAAACCTGCGTTTGGCCTTGGATAAACGCGCCATACCCAATCCAGAAATGGCCTTTGTCAAGGATTTGCCTGATTCGCTTTGGGTGCATTTTAAGAAACGTGTGGCACACCTTGAAGGTGTGCCACACGTTCCGCCCGGCTACCTGCTCGTTTTCGACCAGTTTGAGGAATTTTTCTCCTACCCTGCCGAGCAACAACGCGCCTTCCGGGAGCAACTCGCCGAACTGCTAAACGACGAACTCCCCGAACATCTCCGCGAAGCCGCCCGCGAACTTCCCCGCGAACAACGCCGCCTGCTCGCTACCGCTTCCGATATTCGATTGCTCATAACCCTGCGCTCCGACCGCCTCCATGAGCTCGACCGGATGAAGGATTACCTGCCGACCCTCCTGCACAAACGGTATGAACTCCGTGCCCTCAGTCGCGAGCAGGCGCGGGAAGCGGTGTTGGGTCCAGCCAAGTTGGAAGGGGATTTTACATCGCCGCCTTTCTCTTATGCTGACAACGCAATCCAAAGAATCCTCACCGACCTGAGCCGTTCCAATACCACCCAACAAGCGACAGGTGTAGAAGCCTTCCAACTCCAAATCCTCTGCGACAGCATTGAAAGCAAGGTGGCCGCGGGACTCGTGCCAGACCGTGATGGCGACGGACTGCCCGATGTGATGCCGGAGGACTTGCCCGATTTCAGCGAGGTATTTGGGCAATACTACGAGCGGCGGCTCGCGCATCTTCCCGAAGCAGAACGCGATGTAGCCCGCCGTGTGGTAGAAGACGGACTCGTGCGCCTCGACCCCGCCACCGGCGAAGGCCGCCGACTCAGTGTAGATGGCGATGCCTTGTTGCAACAGTTTGGCACGCAAGGGCTTACGTCCAATTTGCTCCGCGCCCTGGAAGGCACTTTTTTATTGCGCCGCGAGCCGAACACGCTTGGCGGTTACAACTATGAACTCAGTCACGACACCCTCCTAGCACCCATCACGGCGGCTGCCAAAGTGCGACGACAGCGTGAGGAGGAGGAACGCTTGCGACTGGAGGCGGAGCGACAAAAAGCCGAGCAGGAAAAGATAGACGCTGCCCGAAGGCGAAACATCTTTGTGGGCGTGGGTGCGCTGGCTTTGTTGCTATTTGCTTTTTACCAAAACTGGGAAGCCAGAAAAGCGAAAGTCGAAGCCGAAGCCATGACCACTTTGGCAAAAGAAAAAACCGACTTGGCAACCCGCAACGATTCCATTGCACAGTTCAACACCACACGCGCCGATGGCTTACTGCGTGAGGTGGAGATGGCAAAATCCAATATTGAAAAAGCCGAAAAGGAACTCGCGGTGGCGCAAAACGCTACCGAGGCCCAAAAACGCCTTGCGCTCCAAAACCTTAAAGAAGCAGAACACGCCGGGGAAAAAGTCGTGCATCTCATACTCGACAATGCTGATCAGCAAATCAAATCCTTGAATTACATCGCAGCAGCAAGCACGCTGGAAAATGCGCGGCTCTTGCTGGCTGGCAGGGAATCGAGCCTCCTGCTTGGCCCATTACGCCCTTTAGTAGCCCAGGCGGTCATGGAAACCGCTTTTTTCTATGTGGAAACCGACCAATACGGCCCAGCCCGCTCAGAAATTGCCAGGGCCTTGCTTTTGCTAGACAAACCTTTGCCCGCCCTCAGCGACCTGCCTTGGACTACAAAACCCGATCCAGACCTACGCGCTCGCTTGAGGGAAATGCTCAAAAGCCTTGATCCTGTGCGCTTTGAGGAACTTCAGCGCAAATATTACGGCGACTTTGCCAATATACCCGGCGGCACGGACACCATTGGCGGGATTGTCATTTTCGGCGATAGTATTCTGCCATTGGTCGTAACCGTCTCACCCTTCCGGATGGCCACCACGGAAACCACCTGGTGGCAATACAACCTGTTCTCTTCCGCAACGGGCTACCCCGAGGCCGAAAAGCCCGGCTGGGGCAGTGACGGCGACAATCCCGTGGTGAAAGTGAGCTGGTACGATGCCGTGGTGTACTGTAACTGGTGCAGCGAGCGCGAGGGCCTGCGGCCTGCTTACACCATAAAAGATTCCATGAACCGCATTCAGAGGGGCTGGGAAGTTGTATTCGACAGCTCGGCCAACGGCTTCCGATTGCCCACCGAAACCGAATGGGAGTACGCAGCAAGAGCGGGAACCGAGTTTGAATTCGCGGGCGACAGCCTTTTGGAAAAGGTGGGCTGGTATGGCGATAATTCAGGCAGCCGAACTCGCCAAGTGGCACAGAAAAAGCCCAACGGCCTCGGCCTATATGATATGAGCGGCAATGTTATGGAATGGTGTTATGACTGGTATATAGACTATCCTGTAAGACCTGTGAAGGATTACAGAGGTGCGGATGAAGGTTCAATTCGTGTGCTTCGCGGTGGTTCGTGGGACAATTATTCGCTCGACTGCTGGGTGGCTATCCGCGCCCGGCAACATCCGGACGATCGCTTCACCAATGTGGGTTTTCGGGTTGTGCGAGGCTATTAAACTTGGTCACTTTTAAACTCCTGCCTGCCGGCAGGCAGGTTTACCCTTTTTTGTTTTTTGGGCTTGTATGTACCCCGGAACTCTGTTCCGGGGCTGCCACGCGGCAACCCCGGAACAGCGTTCCGGGGTACTTGCCTTGAACCGTTTTTCCAGTTATATTTGTAACATGGAAAAACAATTCTACCGCCGAAACCTTCCGCATTGGCAAATTTCCGAGGCTACGTATTTTGTCACCTATCGGCTCTTTGGGTCTATACCACGCTCGGTTATCGAGCAATTAAAAGCGGAATACCAGGCTGCGCTTATGCGTTTATGTACCCCGGAACTCCGTTCCGGGGATGCTACTCCGAGTGATTCCCCGGAACGGAGTTCCGGGGTACAGCCGGGTGTGACGCCCCCGGACCAGAGTTCCGGGGTACACAAAAAACTCGCCTACGACGAGCAAAAGCGATATTTCGCCCGTTTTGACGCACTGCTTGATCAAAACCTGAATGGACCATACTGGCTTCAAGAACCGAAAATTGCCCAAATCAATTGGGATGCATTGCTTTTTTACCACGACAAATTGTATCGGATGTATGCGTTTTGCATTATGTCAAACCACATTCATGTTCTGTTTGAGGCACTTCCTGACGCTCCGCCCCTCGAGATTATCATGGGAAGGCTCAAACGCTATACAGCAGGACAATGTAACAAAGTCTTGGTACGGACAGGGAATTCCTTTTGGGAGGCGGAAAGCTATGATCATATCGTCCGACAGGGGGAGTTTGAGCCGATTTTAGCCTACATTTTGAATAATCCGGTGAAGGCCAAGCAGGTTTCCTCGTGGAAGAATTGGGAGTGGACGTATTGTACCCCGGAACTCTGTTCCGGGGATGCCACGCGCTGAACCCCGGAACGGAGTTCCGGGCTACTGGGCGCCCCCGGAACGGAGTTCCGGGGTACAACACGCTTCAATCCATGCTTCATACGCCGCATTCGCCCGCGCTTCAAACCGCATGATACAAGGTGCCGCATAAGGATGCAAGGTTTCAATGGCTTTTTCCAGCTCGTCTTCTAGTCCCAGCCGGGTCTTCAAAATCGAAACCCACTCGCCTTCCTGCTGCACGGCGCCTTCCCACCAGTAGACACTTTGAATCGGAAAGATATTGGCACAGGCCGCCAGCCGTTGTTCAACAAGGCTTTCGGAAATACGCCGGGCAGCGGCTTCATCTGGATAGGTGACATAGAATACTAAGAAAGGCATATCTAGCGTGTGTTAATGAATTATCTAGGTGCTTAATCCATCTCGGGTTCTACCTTCAAGCGGCTTGGGTCGCGTCTTGTATCGAAGACTTCAACAATCATCACTGACTCATTTTCTATCGTATAGATAATTTTATAGTTCCATTTCACAGCGAACCGGTAGGTCACAAGTTCATCGGCCAAGAGCGGTTCAACTGGGTTGCGAGCAGGCAAAGTGGCGAGTGAATTGCCCAGTGTGACCAGTGCTGTGACAACATTTTTTGCCCCTTGAGGCGAATCAGTCTTGATGAAATTGAAAATATCGCGCAGAGAATCGATGGCGGGAAGCGTCCAGATGACTGGATAAGTTTTCATGGGTTACATTAGGCTTACCACGTTTCGATGGCTGCAAGCAATTGTTCGGAATCTTTTACCTCGCCATGTTTACCTGCTTCGTATGAAGCGCGAATGCGGGCAATGAAATCTTGCCGGGTAAGCGGTTCTCCAGCAGCTGAAAACCCAATGATGTCATTGTTTTTGTCCATTATAGATTGAAGCACCACGTACATGGCTTCAACTACGGAATCATCCGATTTTTCAATGATTTCGTGTAATTCTTGCCGGATTTGGATAAGTGACATGGCTTGAAGTTTTGACAAAGGTAATATCAAGCCAGCGTTTTAGCAAGAATAAAATTGAGGTACACTTCGTCCTGATTGTTCAGCCCCAAACGGTTGTTGGTGAGATGGAGCAAACTTGGGAGCGCGCGGTCAAGGTTTTTGTCCAATGCTTTGAGGATCATTTGATTGCCCAGTGCCCAACGCGCCCATTCGGGTTGTTTTTTGTCAAATTTTTCTTTCTCAAGGGCTTTCCAAAGTGCAATTAAAGTAGCCTGGAGATCTTCCTTTTGAGGGATGAAGTTCTTTTCAAAACCTTCTTTTATTACCGTATAAAAATCAGCCTCAGGAGTGCCTTCTGTTGGGTAGAAAAGCGGCAGCCACTGCTCGGTCAATTGGCCAAAATAACGGGCTGCCTGTTCCTGGTTCATACCAGCGGCATGGGCAGCGATGGTGTGCATCCGCAATGCGTCGAACATAGAGTCGCCGTAAGTATGCTGGTCCCGCACCAGTCTTTCAAGTGCTACCCGGCTGCTTAGATGAAAATATTCTTCTGCCAGAGCGATTGCTTCATCGCCACCGAAGCGTTCGATTTCCGGGGTATAGGGCACTTCTGCCCATTCGCCGCGACCTTCCTGCCAGCCCTCGAATGCCGGGCGCAGGGTTTCTTCCATCCAGGGATCCTCGCCGTGCATTCGTAAGCGGATGTGCGGACCGCGTTCATCCTGATACCTGATAAAAAAGGCTAGGGCGCCACGCTGGGACCAGATATGTTGTTGTAAGAACGGTTTTAAGCCGCGCACCAGGAAAACATCCTGATTTTCAAGGGGATAGAAGTGGATGGAGAGCCAGTTCATGATGCTTGGGTATGTTTTGGAACCGCGGAAATGGTTGTAAAGATTGATATTAAGCCGCTTCACCGCCGAGCCTTTATTCCACATATCAAGACAGCGCGTGTCATTCTGAGCACAGCGAATCCCGAGCGTTCGGGACGAGGGAGAAGCACGCAAACATAGCCTTCGGCATCGGGTTCTTCGCTGCGCTCAGAATGACACACCTGCTTGGTTTGCCTATCTGAGGTTCGGTGGGTAATGCGGCTGAAGTGTCAAAGTAGAATCAGATCAATGTTGCGTGTTATATCACCGAAAAAACAAAAGCCCTCGGCTTATGACCAAGGGCTTTTCGATGTGGCGGAGGCAGGACTTGAACCTACGTCCGCCATTCGGCGGATATGAGCCCTTGTTATAGTTGTTTAATTTTGTTCCAAATGAATTCACGTCCTAAGGCTGTTTTTATTGATTTTTCACGTTGCATAGCCTCTTTTTTAGTTTCAAAAGTCTCAGTGTGTAGCACTTCCCATGGCCGATATTTGAGGGTAAACCCCTTTTTGCCCAATTCATTGTGAGAAAGGAGCCTATGCTCTAAATTGGAAGTATAGCCAATATAGATTTTCTTGTAGGAAGGCGAAAAGAGGGCGTAAACTGTAAACATGAAAGAAAAAGAGCCTTGATAGTATCAAGGCTCTTAGTGGCGGAGGCAGGACTTGAACCTACGACCTTCGGGTTATGAGCCCGACGAGCTACCAACTGCTCCACTCCGCGATTTAGTGGCCGCAAAGGTACGTCCATCTTTATCGAAAAACCAAGTCTTTTTTAAAAGAGACTTAAAATAACGGAGATTCAGTTCAAGGGGGATTAACAAGTTTCAAGTTTACTTGCTACTTGCTACTTGCTACTTGCTACTTGTTACTTGCTACTTGCTACTTGCTACTTGTTACTTGTCCCTTGAAACTCAATAAATTTGGTTAAAACTGGTTAAAACCCGTTACAAAAAGGTGAAACCAGACAGTATTTTTTATAAAACTGCAACGCGGCTTGTAACCTTGCTGTCAGTTTGATCGTCTATTGGTTTTAAAATCCTATCCTCCAATGCATTGGCTTCGGCAGGTAAACGGATCACCAGATCATCCATTCAACTCCTCCATCGCCTTTACTCGCCATAGACTTGTCGAAGGAGAGCAGGCTACGGCGGATAAAAACACAACTAAATTATGAAGCACACCAAATCTTTTTTCCTGGCACTCGCTCTTCTGAGCACACTCAATCCCCTTATTGCACAAAAAGAAGAAACCGTCGTCGGAAGCCGAGGACTAGGTTTATCGGGTGTTTGGGGCGGTTCTAAACACCAATTGACCCAGTTTGGCAACGGCGGCAAAACCAGCTACGTAGCGGGCGGCTTTTTCGGACTTGAATTCGGCAAAGCACTGCTCGTCGGCTGGGGACACTACAACCTGATGGATGAATTCAAGTGGGATAACATTGAAGATCAGCAGTTTGATATGAGATGGAATCCGATGGTAGTTTCCTATGGCTTTAAAAACTACAAAGCCATTCACCCACAAATTGGGGTTGACTTTGGTCGGGGGAGGGTAGAATTGGGTGATGTGAAAGATCGTATTTTTGTTGTGCAACCTACCGCAGGAATGGAGATCAATGTGTTTCGCTGGTTTCATATCGGGCTGGATGGCGGCTACCGTTTCGTGAACGACAGCAGTATTGCCGGTTTGAGTGACCAGGAGTTGAGCGGCTGGTTTGGCCAGGCTTCCCTGAAATTCGGTTTCTCCTGGGGTCGGTACCACAAGAAGAAAAGCGACACTAAGCCAAATCATTACGAGGATTAACCGTAAATATCTGTAATAACTTAAAACTGCGGTGGCGGTCTCAACTTGCGAGATGGCCACCGCATTTTTTTAAACCGGTGTATTTTTGCGCCATGGAAGATGCACGCTATTTCAACGCTGTCCTGGAAGAATCCACCAACAAACTTTGGGGCTGCCATTTCGCAGTACCACAAGCAGTATCGGATGCGCTCATTACATCAGGAGAAGCAAGGCGCGTTGTGTGTACTTTGAACGATCAATTGGAGTACCAATGCGCACTCCTCCCACGCGGTGACGGGTCGTTCGTGATTACTGTCAACAAAAAAAACCAAACCAAATTGGGCCTGAAAATCGGCTCAAAGATCACGGCCACCCTTCGCAAGGACGAAAGCGAATACGGCCTACCCATGCCGGAAGAACTTGCCGAACTTCTGGCGCAGGACGAGGAGGGCAACCGCTACCTGCACGCCCTCAGCCCGGGCAAACTTCGCACCTTATTATATATAGTAGGTCAACCCAAAAATTCTGATGTGCGCCTGCACCGGGCCCTCGTTGTAGTGGAGCATCTGAAAGCGAACAAGGGAAAAATTGACTATAAACAGTTGAACGTAACCATGCGTGAACCGGTCTGATTGCTGAAAATTCATCGAAAAGAAAAGTTTTCGACGGGTCAACCCAACCTTGAACTGCTTTTGGCTGTACTTTTGCTGTTCTGTTCACACGAATTTCCCAAAAAAAACGTTTTGCCCCAAAATTTCAACTGCTACTGGCTTAAAAATTTACACCCGATGTTTCGCAAGTTATCGCTCATAGCCCTTTTGGCAGGCATTCTTGGCCTCGCTGCGTTTCGGACGGACCCATTCTCCCACGACCGTCCTTTCCCGTTCAATTCTACCCTCGCCCACTTTTTTTGGGACGATGAACGAGAAGCGCCTGCCTCGCTGAATGAACTGGTCGTCGCGGAAGCAGACAGCCTCAATGGTCTGCGGGTCATGATGCTGAATTCTTTTGCCTACGACAGTGCTTACGCGAACAAGGTACAGCGCGTGATCCAGCGGCGAATGCCTTCGAGCGCTTTCACAGAATTCTGGGATGGCTCTTCGGACGATCTGACCACGGCGCTGACCGGGCAGGATGCCGTGGTGGTCGCCTATCCAACGGGTGGCTCACCGGAGCTGATTCGCGCCTATGGAAAAGTGCTCAGCCAATTCATACGACTGGGGGGTGCAGTGGTGCTGACCGGAACCCATGAATTCGGGGCTTTGCAACAACTCGGCCTGTTCGATCTTGACTACGGTTACTACTGCAAGGAGCAAAGTGTAGGACAAGTGCTCACAGAACATGCTATCTTTCAAGGTGTTGGAAATTATTTTTCTACGGAAGTCTATCAATACCCACTCGATATCTCGGATCCGAATTTTATCACCCTGGCGGATGTACGCGGGTATCCATTCATGGGTTTCAAACAGATCGGCGCGGGTAAAGTGGTGTATCTGGGTTTGGAATATTACTTTGATGAACCCCAATCGTCGCGCCTGCTTACCAATGTGTTGCGCTGGGCTGCCAAGCCACGGGTAAAGCGTAGTGAAGTGGTTCTGTACGCTGGAAAGGGCCTTGGGAAGACCAATACTTTTGACC
Organism: Saprospiraceae bacterium; assembly: GCA_030645295.1. Taxonomy (GTDB): domain Bacteria; phylum Bacteroidota; class Bacteroidia; order Chitinophagales; family Saprospiraceae; genus M3007. The sequence goes on from JAUSMG010000080.1 coordinate 11,310, forward strand.
TGAAAATTTACCCAAACCCGTACCTGAGCAAAGCTACGCTGGATATCGATCTCACAAAAGCGACTTCGCTGGCGGTCGAAATGACCGACGAAATGGGGCGTTTGGTGGCCGTATTGCTTCCGCGCAGGAACCTGTCAGCCGGCTTCTACCGTTTGGAATTGCCCAATGTGGCGCCCGGTGTGTATTGGGTGCAATGCTTGAGCAGTGAAGGCAAGGAGGTGCGTCGGGTAGTAAAAGCTGCTGACAATTGATTTCGCAAGTCTTTTTTGTGGATCATCCCGAATTTTAAGAAAAAGAGAAAATAAACAGCAAAACCGCAAAATTGGAGAACAGGAAAATATAAAACCACACATTTTGATTGCGAATCGGGCAAGACATTGACCTCTATCGCTTCTTGATTTTGCGGTTTTATATTTTCCGGTTCTCCTGTTTTGCGGTTTTTTTAATTATTACAAAAGTTCGGGACGTATCATGTTTGTATTTGTCGGTTTCCTGGCGGTTTCCGAGATTCAAAAAGCAACAGTAGCAGATTTGCCATCAGGTGCATATTATCTGATCCTGGAAAATAAGGAGGACAGCATTGTACAAGTGGTGCAATGGACGAAGAACTAGGTCATTTGCCATGGATGGGCAGGATGCTGAAGTTGTTATCTGCGGCGTAGCGTGTCGGAATTTGTACTTTTGCGCGGCTTTTCAACAAACCACTTTTTGCTACCTAAAAAGCGCTACCACCACGCTATGCAACAGCCCGCACCATACCAACCCGTCAACAAAATCCGCCTGGTCACCGCCGCCTCGCTTTTCGATGGCCACGATGCAGCCATCAATATCATGCGCCGAATTATGCAGAGCAGTGGCGCAGAGATCATCCACCTGGGCCACAACCGATCGGTACAGGAAATTGTGGACTGTGCCATTCAGGAGGATGTGCAAGGCATTGCCATCACGAGTTACCAGGGCGGCCACAACGAATATTTCAAGTACATGCATGACCTGCTCAAAGAGCGCGGAGCAGGGCACATCAAAATTTTTGGCGGCGGTGGCGGCACAATTTTGCCCTCCGAGATCAAGGAATTACACGATTACGGCATTGCACGAATCTACCACCCCGACGATGGTCGGTCGATGGGGCTACAAGGCATGATCAATGACGTGTTGCAGCAATGCGATTTTCCGATTGGATTTTCGGTGAATGGGGAACTTGGAAGGTTTGTAAGCCGGAACGCTGTTCCGGCAAACCAACCGGAACAGCGTTCCGGTATACAGCCTGATTTTAAAGATGTTGCCCGCCTCATTTCCATTGCCGAAAACAATCCGGAACTGTTCGAAAAAGAGATCAGCCCCAAGCTACAATCTTTAAACAAACCCGTTCCTGTTTTGGGCATCACTGGCACTGGCGGCTCAGGCAAATCGAGCATAGTCGATGAACTTGTGCGGCGATTTCTCATTGATTTTGAAGGCGAAACCGAGGAAGGAACGGGTAAAACCATCGCCATTGTGTCCGTGGACCCGTCCAAAAGAAAAACGGGCGGCGCTTTGCTCGGAGACCGGATCCGCATGAACGCCATCAACTCCTCGCGGGTGTACATGCGCTCCCTGGCGACGCGGCAAAGCAATCTGGCGCTTTCGAAGTACGTCCAATCGGCCGTGGAAATTCTGAAAGCTGCCCGGTTCGACCTGATCATTCTGGAAACCTCCGGCATTGGCCAGAGCGATACGGAGATCATTGATCACTCCGACGTTTCACTGTATGTGATGACCCCGGAATTTGGCGCAGCCACGCAGTTGGAAAAGATCGATATGCTCGATTTTGCCGACGTGATCGCCATCAACAAATTCGACAAACGCGGTGCGCTCGATGCCCTCCGAGATGTGCGCAAACAAGTGCAGCGCAATCGAAATGCCTGGGATCAATCGGTGGATGACATGCCGGTGTTCGGCTGTATCGCCAGCCAGTTCAATGACCCGGGCGTGAACCAACTGTATCGCCGGATCATGGATCTGATTGCCGAAAGGTGCAATCCTGAACTTCAATCCGGACACCCGTTGGTCGCGGGAAATTCTGAAAAAATTTACATCATTCCTCCGGCACGGGTGCGTTATTTGAGCGAGATCAGCGAGAATAACCGCAAATACGATGAATGGGTAGAGAAACAGGTCGGTATTGCCCGAAGGCTCTTTGGTTATCAAACGACCCTCGAATCCCTCAAACCTGGGAAAGACGAGGCCATCATTGGTCCTATTTCAGCGCTGATCACAGAACTTAAAAAAGACCTTGATGGCGAATGTCTCCGTATCCTCGAAGGCTGGGAGGAAAAGAAAAGGCGCTATACTGCGGGCGAGTACATCTACCTCGTTCGTGGCAAAGAGATCAAAGTCGAAACGCATTCCGAAAGCCTCAGCCACCTGAAGATCCCCAAAGTTTGTCTGCCGAAATGGGCCGATTGGGGCGAGATCCTGCGCTGGTGTTTGCAGGAAAATGTCCCGGGTGAATTTCCGTACACTGCAGGTGTATTCCCCTTCAAACGGGAGGGCGAAGATCCAACCCGCATGTTTGCAGGCGAGGGTGGGCCAGAGCGCACGAATCGCCGTTTTCACTACGTCTCGGCGGGATTGCCGGCGGCGCGACTTTCCACGGCATTCGACTCGGTGACCTTGTACGGCGAAGACCCTGATTATCGCCCCGATATTTATGGTAAAGTGGGCAATTCCGGCGTGTCCGTTTGCTGCCTTGACGATGCCAAAAAACTTTACTCCGGCTTTGACCTCTGTGACCCGAAGACCTCAGTTTCGATGACGATCAATGGTCCGGCGGCTACGATCGCGGCGTTTTTTATGAATGCGGCCATTGACCAGCAATGTGAAAAGTACATTCGGGAAAATGGGCTGGAGGCTTTGGTGGAAGAGAGGTTGAAAGCGAAATATGAGGATCGGGGAATGAAGCGGCCTTATTACGCAGGAAGTGACGAGGTGGCTCAAGCAAATATTGGCCGGGTGACTTCCAGTAATACAAACAATATCCTGCCCGAAGGCAACGACGGTCTCGGCTTGTTGCTACTCGGTATAACAGGCGCGGAGGTTTTACCGCCTGAGGTGTACAATCCCTTGAAAGCCAAAGCGCTGTCTTCCGTACGCGGCACCGTGCAGGCGGACATTTTAAAAGAAGACCAGGCGCAAAACACCTGTATTTTCAGCACGGAATTTTCGCTCCGGGTTATGGGCGATGTGCAGGAATATTTCATTCAGAACAAGGTACGCAATTTCTATTCGGTCTCCATTTCGGGCTACCACATTGCGGAAGCGGGCGCTAACCCGATCTCGCAGTTGGCCTTTACCCTGAGCAACGGGTTTACATTTGTAGAGTATTACCGCTCGCGGGGCATGAATGTGGATGATTTTGCGCCCAATCTTTCCTTCTTTTTCTCCAATGGTATTGATCCGGAATACGCGGTGATCGGACGTGTCGCGCGGCGCATCTGGGCAAAAGCCATGAAACGGCTTTACGGTGCGAACGAGCGCAGCCAGATGCTAAAATACCATATCCAGACCTCTGGTCGCAGCCTGCACGCTCAGGAAATTGCCTTCAACGACATCCGCACGACCTTGCAGGCGCTGTATGCCATTTACGACAACTGCAACTCCTTGCACACCAATGCTTACGACGAGGCGATCACCACGCCTACCGAAGAATCGGTGCGACGCGCTATGGCGATTCAATTGATCATCAACAAGGAACTGGGTCTGGCGAAAAATGAGAACCCTTTGCAGGGCGCGTTTATCATCGAGGAACTGACCGAGCTGGTAGAAGAAGCTGTATTGTCAGAATTTGACCGCATAACCGAGCGCGGCGGCGTTTTGGGCGCGATGGAAACCATGTACCAGCGCGGCAAGATCCAGGAAGAAAGCCTTTATTACGAAACCCTGAAACATACCGGCGAATTGCCGCTCATCGGGGTCAATACCTTCCTTTCGAAAGATGGATCACCGACCATTTTACCCAGAGAGGTCATCCGCGCAGAAGAATGGGAGAAAGAAGCCCAGATCCAGACTTTGAAAAATCTGCACGAGGTCAATGCCCTGCAAGCGGGCGCTGCCTTGCGCAAACTCCAAAAGGTAGCAATCGAGAATGGTAACATCTTTGGGGAACTTATGGAGGCGGTGAAGGTTTGTTCGTTGGGGCAGATCACAAATGCGTTGTATGAGGTGGGCGGGCAGTATCGGAGGAATATGTAGATTTGCAATGAATTCATGATACACATAGCCATTTCGAAGAACCACGTTGCCATTCGTTTGACAGAAGAACGATGGATGCACATAACTATTGGACACCCTGAAATGTCAGACTATTTTTTCGAAGTGTTGGAAACAGTGGAGAACCCTGAAGTGGTTTATCTCGGAAATTTTGGCGAGTTATTAGCAGTTAGGGGAATTCCTAAGGAAGAAACTAAATTTTTGGTTGTTGTGTATAAGGAATTGGAAGACCAGTCTGGAATCTTGATTGACGGTTTTATCGTGACCGCTTATTCTACCTCAAGAATCAAATCATTGCAAAAAAGACCTATTTTATGGCAGCCTTAGATACTTTGTCGCCACCTCCTTCCTTCATTCCCTGGCTTATCGAGCATGAAAACTTGTGGTCGCATTACGACCGTGAAGCAGATGTGCTTTACCTGCATTTTACCAAACCAAACCGTGCAGATGATAGCGAGATGACTGATGACGATACCATTATCCGGTACGAAAATGGGAAGGTTATTGGCCTCACAATATTGAATGTAAGCAAAAGGCTCATCGTCTATCCTACACCAAAACATTCTGGCTAGGTGGCTACAAACCCGAACCAATGGAAGTGAGCGAAAAAATTATGGCCCTAAATCACTTATTGCAGCTCGACTTTCTC
>JAUSMG010000099.1 GCA_030645295.1 Saprospiraceae bacterium
ATTGGTCCATTCCTTTTTAAATGTAATTGAATAAGCTAAACCAACTTGAGGTTTCACAACTACATACGGATTCTTAGTGTTTTCAAGGAACACTGGAGGTGTGAAGTGGAAACCAATTCCAAAATATTTCTGTGCATTCAAGGGCTGTGGCATGAAGGCTATGCTCATTAGGATGAGCCAAACCGAAAGGCAAAATGGCGAAGCCCTCTTTATAGAAGGCCATGCCAGTTTTATCGTCGAAGTAAGCTTCATTTAAGGAGGTAAGAACCGAACAACCCAATCTTGCTTATACCGTGTTGGCGCATAAGCAAGCTATTGGAAGAGATTTCATCTTTAATGCGCTTTTTTGATAGCATAATGGCAAATTTTCATCAAAAATACGGAATATTCTTCGAATTGCGCTAACCCGGTATAATGGGCAAACCCAATTCCCTCAAAAACCCGTTATGCTTGTCCAAAGCGATTTTTGCATCTTTTTCTATCCGCTTCAATTGCTCATTTACCTGCTCAAGGTCAATTTCTTCCTCCGTCTTTGCGGTACTGATATAGCGAGAAATGTTCAGGTTGTAATCATTCTTTGCAATCTCCTCCATCGAAACCCGGCGGGAATAACGGTCTTCCTCCTTGCGCTCCCGGTAAGTGTCCACGATTTTGGCAATATCCTCCGGTCTTAAATTGTTCTGGCGCTTACCCTTTTCAAAGTATTCGCTGGCGTTGATGAACAGCACGTCTTCATACTTTTTGCACTTCTTCAAGACCAGGATGCAAACGGGGATGCCCGTAGAGTAAAACAGATTGGAAGGCAGGCCAATAACCGTGTCAATATGGTCGTCCTTCAAGAGTTTGGTGCGGATGCGTTCCTCGACACCGCCCCGGAACAGTACCCCATGCGGCAAGATGATGGCCATGGCGCCCTCCATGCTTAGAAAGTGGAAGCCATGCAGCAGGAAAGCAAAGTCTGCCGCCGATTTAGGGGCAAGACCGTAGCTTTTGAAGCGAAAATCTTCGCCCATTGCCTCGTTTGGCTCCCAGCGGAGGCTGAACGGCGGATTGGCCACGATCGCATCGAATTCCTGTTTCCTGGCCGGGTTCATCTCATTCAGGATCTCCCACTCGTTCAGCAGAGTGTCGCCGTGGTGTATCTCGAACTCGGTATCCTTTACCCCGTGCAGCAGCATGTTCATGCGGGCAAGGTTGTAGGTGGTGATGTTCTTTTCCTGACCGTATATTTTCCCGATGCCGTTTGCCCCCATTTGTTTGCGCACGTTGAGCAGGAGCGACCCGGAGCCACAGGCAAAATCCAGCACCTTGTCCAGCTTTTTCTTTTTCCCGGTTTTGGGTTCCTGACTGTCCAAAACAACGATTTCCGAAAGGATCGTGGAGATTTGCTGCGGCGTGTAAAACTCTCCCGCCTTCTTGCCGGAGCCTGCTGCAAACTGACCAATCAGATACTCGTACGCATCCCCCAAAACATCAATATCCGTGGAAAAACTGGCTATGCCTTCCGCGATTTTCTGGATGATAACGCAAAGTTTGGTATTGCGCTCGGTGTAGCTTCTGCCCAGTTTATCAGAATTGAGGTTGATTTCGGAGAATAAACCCTGAAAAGTGCTGTCAAAAGACTGGTTTTCGATGTACTTGAAGCCGGCTTCCAGGGTGCGCAGCACATCATCGCTTTGGAGTCGAGCCAGTTCGGCAATGTTGCTCCACAAATGTTGCGGCTCTATGACGTAATGCACTTTGCGGCGCATCTGTTTTTCAAATTCAGCGATGTCATTTTTGTTTTCATCGTACCAGATCTGCAAAGCCGAAGTTGCCTTTAGCTTTTTCAGGACATCCTGGGGTGTTTCAGGATAGTCCGGCCCCAGTTCCTTTTTGGCCGCCGCTTCGTAGTTGTCGGACAGGTAGCGCAAAAACAGGAACGAGAGCATATAATCGCGGAAATCGTCCGCACTCATGGAGCCACGAAGCTGGTCGGCAATGCCCCAGAGGGTTTTTCCTAATTGTTGGTTCTGTTCGTTCATACGTCTGTTTCGTAGGTATTCGGAAATAGTCTCTGCATCAGCCCCTTCTTCTGCGCTTTGAGGGCTTCGAGTTTTTGGCTTTGAGCGGTGATGAGGTCGTCGAGGGAGGAGAGGCAGGCGGCGATTTTTTGTTGTTCGTAAATTGAAGGGATAGTTATACAAATTCCTTTAAAGTAGGGCAGACCTATTGTCTTAATAGTGCTTCCCGAAGCAATTCTTTCAATCTTTGGTTTTATAACCTGTAAAAAGAAGTATAGGAACCAATTTGAAAGCTTAGATTTATCGCAATGCCAGGCTATAAAATGTTGACTTACCGCCATTTCTGAAAATAAAACTGCGCTTTTTCCAACTCCAGCATCACGGCTGACGATTACTGTACCAGAAGGGTGAAGAACTGCAGATGAGTTTTTAAGACCTTCTACTGAAATCTCAGCTTTAGTTTCATAGATATATCCTTTGTCTAGCCTATTGGAATCGGCAAGTGATACCCATTTAACGCCACCATTATAATAGTTTGGCTGACTTCTATTCGGTGTATGGCCGGACCCTCTTATTGCCAAGTCTTCGATTCTTTTCTCTTCCCATTCTCCTAAACCCTCAAACTCCCTAAATCTCACCCTCGGCACCGTCTCCCCTTCAGCAGGTAAAAGCTGCTGCATCAGCCCTTTTTTATGGACTTGGAGGGCTTTTATTTTTTCGTTTTGGGCGGTGATGAGATCGTCAATGGAAGTGAGGAAGGCGGCGATTTTTTGTTGTTCGGGTAACTCAGGGATCTCTACTATTATTCCCGCCAAATCACTTGAATTGATTGCTGGATAATTAGAACCCGTACATTTTTCCAAAACCCTGTCTACAAATCTATCATTATGAAGGTATTGAAACAAATATGCATTAGATTGATTAGCCCTTAACTGCGCATAACCTGTTGAAGCAACATAATCAAGTTTATCTTTAGGTTGAAAAAAATAATTATTCTTTTGGTATGGTCTAACCGTTTGAAAAATAATATCTCCGTTTTTCAATAATCTTTGTGCCCTACTTGGTGCCCCTTCAAGTGGTATAATTTTTTTTTGAAGCAATATTCCAGCTTCGACCGACTCAAGGTCAACGTACACGAAGGTTTTGGGCAATTCTTTAATTGATGGATTTACCTCGCATATTTGAGATAATTGCTTTTCCTCCCACACTCCCGCCTCCTGAAACTCCTCAAATCGCAGCTTTGGCACCATCGCTTTTTTCTTTTCCTTATTCATAAGCCGATAATCCAGAGATTTCCCGCCCTTGGCTGCGTTTTTTTAGGAGTGGTACAAGGTCTTCCATCAGGGCCAGTTCCTTTTGGCTGCGGGCTTTCCAGCCGAGTTCGAGTGGGGCAAGCAGGTCGCTCAACTGTTCGCCGTCGAAAATCATACGGCCCAATATGACCTCTACAAAAGCTTGAAGGGCGGCAGCGGTTAATCCGTGTTTTTCAGCAGTGGCGGCCAGTTCTTTGGCAGATTTTTCGGTTTTGAAGGTCTGATAACCCGTCTTGACTTCTTGTTCCGTGCGTGGCTTGCCCACTTCGAGGCTGTTGATATAATCTACGATATCATCGCGCTCATCCATCAGATTGGCGCTGGAACTGAGCATACTGATCACCTGGCCCCGCGTCATTTTTTGTTTGGCGGGTTGGTTTTGCGTGTATCGGGCAATCAACGCCATGATGTAATCATAATCCACTAAGGCAGAGGCAAACAGCACCAATTCGAAATCCAGTTGTTGTATATCGGGTGGGGCGTTTTTGCCCTCTTTTTGTTGTATTTCTTTGAATAGCTTTGCGGTTTCCAGGTACGAACTTCTAAAGGAACGCAATTTATCTTCCGGCAAAACGGCTTCCAGCTTTTCTTTTTGCGATTCGCTCAGGTCGGTGTATTGATCAAGCTGGGTTTTCAATCGCTGCACCTCTTTGAAGCGGTTGATAAATTCTATACGTGCCGTATCGCCTCTCAGGTTGTACACTTCCTGCGGTTCGGAAACCAGGCCGCTTTGCGCCATGAATTGTCCCATAGCCGCCACCGCTTTTTCGTATTTTTCAATCACCCTGGGCGCAGGCTCCATCAACCAGATTTCTTTTGCCCGTCCGGAATCTTCTCCAGAAAACAAAGCAATGGCTTTGTCCACTTCGCCTTGCTGCTGACGGAAATCCAGGATATTTCCGTAAGGTTTCGTTTCGTTTAAAATACGGTTGGTGCGTGAAAATGCCTGTATCAGGCCGTGATACTTCAGGTTCTTATCCACATACAAGGTATTCAAGTATTTTGAGTCGAAGCCCGTGAGCAGCATATCCACCACAATCACCACATCTATTTTGTTTTTGTGCGCATAGTCAGCGTTGGTGTATTTCTGAAATTTGAAGCGTTGCTGCACATCCTGATAGTATAAATCAAATTCGTTGATGGTGTGGTTGCTGCCATATTGCTTGTTGTAATCGGCAATAATGGATTTTAGCGCCTTTTTCTTTGCTTCGGGCGCTTCTTTGTTGTCTTCCTTTTCCTGTTGCAGGTCTTCCTGTAGTTGCAGTACGTCTCGGTTGCCTTCGGCAGGCGGGGAAAAAACGCAGGCAATGTTTAAACGTGGGAATGCAGCGTCATCCTTTTGTTTTTCGGTCTGAGTCTTCTGGAATAATGCGTAATATTCAATGGCGTCGTTGATAGAGGCCGTGGCAAAAATGGCATTAAAACGCCTGCTGTGTGTGGCGGCATCGTGTTTTTTCAGGATGGCATTTACTACAGCCATCTTGTTTTGTGGACTTGCCGGCTCAACTTTCTTTTCGCCTTTAAAAAAATCAATGTGGAAACGCAGTACGTTCCGGTCGTCAATGGCATGGGTGATGGTATAGGCATGCAACTGCTTTTCAAAAATGTCTTTGGTCGTTACAAAAGAGCCCACGGTACCATCCACTTGTTTGTAAGCAGCATTGTCATCAAAAATAGGCGTACCCGTGAACCCAAAAAGTTGGGCGTTCGGGAAAAACTCCTTGATGGCCTTGTGGTTGTCGCCGAACTGCGAACGGTGGCATTCGTCGAAGATGAGCACGATGCGCTTGTTTTTTAAGGGCTCCAGGCGTTCCTTGAACGTGGGTTTGCCTTTTTCCGACTTTTGCTTGTTCCGCTTGCTGTTTTCATCCAGAGCCAGGCCAAGTTTTTGGATGGTAGTGACAATCACCTTGTTGGCATAATCCTCCGACAGCAGGCGCTGCACCAAGGATTCGGTATTGGTGTTTTCCTCGACGCAAGCTTCCTGAAACTTGTTGAACTCCTCCCGGGTCTGGCGGTCGAGGTCTTTTCGATCCACCACGAACAGGCATTTTTCAATATCAGGATTGTCTTTCAGCAGCGTGGAGGCTTTGAATGAGGTGAGCGTTTTGCCGCTGCCCGTGGTGTGCCAGATGTAACCATTGCCCCGGTTTTGGTGGATGCAGTCTACGATGGCCTTCACCGCATAGATTTGGTAGGGGCGCATCACCAGCAGTTTTTGCTCGGTAGCCACCAGCACCATGTATCGGCTGATCATCTGGGCGAGGGTGCACTTGGAAAGGAACTTTTCGGTAAAATCGTCGAGGTGGGTGATTTTTTTATTGTCCTCGCTGGCAAACTGATAGACGGGCAGGAACTGTTCATCCGCGTTGAAATTGAAATGCTGGTTTTGGTTGTTGGCGAAGTAGTAGGTATTGGCCCGGTTGCTGACCACGAAAAGCTGCATGAAGCAGAGCATCGAGTTGGAGTAACCGTTGCCGGGGTCGTTTTTATAGTCTACGATTTGCTGCATGGCCCGGCGTGGGCTGACCTCCAGGGTTTTGAGTTCGATTTGCACCACGGGAACGCCGTTCACCAGCAAAATCACGTCGTAGCGGTGGTGACTGTCCTCGGTGCCCATCCGCAACTGGCTGACGACTTCAAACTCATTTTTGCACCATTCTTTGATGTTTACCAGCGTGTATTGCAGCGGAGTGCCGTCCTCTCGTTGAAAGGTATTCCGCTCCCGCAGGATTTTGGAGGCCATGAATACGTCGGAGGTGACGATTTCGTCCCGCAGTCGGGCGAATTCAGAGTCCGATAAATGGACCCGGTTCAGGGCCTGGAATTTTTCCCGAAAGTTCTGCTCAAGCGCCTCCTTGCTCCGAATATCCGGGCGAGGGGTGTATTTTAGTTCGGTTAACTGTAAGCCTCCGACGAACCCCATCTTGCTGCATATTTTCCACCCTTTACTTTTGCGTGAGCGTGCCTTATATTTTCAATCACGGGCTGGTGATTCAGTCTCGGGTTTCCAGTTATGTGGCATCAATTCTTCCAGTCTGCTCACTTTATGGTCATTGATACGGTTTAGGACATCAGTGAGCCATTTTTC
>JAUSMG010000100.1 GCA_030645295.1 Saprospiraceae bacterium
ATCGCCTCCGAGGATATTGGAAAGGTTATAGGGCGGATCCAGCCAGATCAATTCCTGATAGGGTGGGGCATAGGGCGGATTGGGCGCCGGTCGGAGGGAGTCAGGACCGTTGAAAGGTGTGCAAAGCCGGTATGCCAGTGAATCGCCATCCGCATCGATAGCAGCGTGGTCAAAATCAATGGGATGGTGCACACAAATGGCCACGGGCGGCCAATTGATGAAAGTTGCCCCCTGGTTGCATTCCAATTGGCTTTCTGCGGAAATTTCTGTCACGAACGAGATGCCTGTGTTGAGCGGGTCAGGCAAATTCCGGATGAGTTTGTTGCGACAACATCGTTGATAGACAATAATATAGCCATTCGGGTTAAAGGGCAGGCTGGTAATGGTCCGGTAAGTTGCCTTGTGAACGCATACATCCGGCGGGATTCTCAGGCAAGGGTCGTCGAGGATAATGGGCAGCGTGTCGTTCGTAAAAATATTATAGGGCAGGGAGAGTTTTTTAACCAGGATACTGTCTTCGCCTTTTTCATAAATTCCAATTGTGGCGGGATTGTCAAAGTTTGGCACCCCATTGTAACAATCCCGGTAAACGGTGAGTGTGATCTCGTAGGAATCGTTCCCCAGGCAGCGGTAGGTGATTTCACCACCGACGATATGCGTGGCGAAAAGGGTGATTTTTGAACAAAAAAAGAGAAAAAAGCAGAATATAAATAGGCGCATACTTAAAACGATGAGCTACAAATGATAAACGAGCGAGCAAAATACGGGATTGTTCATCGTTTATCGGCCATCGTTCACGCTTCTTAAAAATTGAAGGACTTCAACGCGCATAGAGTCCCCTGCGATTTTCCAAAGATTGTTGTGGCCGGCGCCGCGCACCAGATACCATTGTTTGTCCCCTGCAGGACAGGCTTCGTAGTTTCGTTCACCAAACCATTTCGGAATCCGCGCGTCTTTGTCGCCATGAATGAACAACACCGGACGATCAATACGCGCCGCAGCGACCACCGGTTTTACGGAGTCAGGCTCAAAGTGGCCAATACGACCTGATTTATCCAGTACCCGATCAGTAAGCCAATGGCTTCGGAGTCCGAACATCATATCGGCTCCGTATTCCATCGCCACTTTGTTGTATTCATCAAAGGTGCTTTCTATGATCCCAAAGGAATATCGAGGCTCTACTGCCATAGCCTGCAAGGCTATTGCTCCACCGAGTGAAGCGCCCCAGATGGCCATTGGTCGTGTCGGAAACAACTTCGCCAGAGTGTCCGCTACCGCACGGAGGTCGTTTTTCTCCTGAAATCCAAAGGTGCAATATTCACCTTCGCTTTGGCCATGCGCGCGTAAATCGAGCAAAAGGCTGGCATAGCCTTCGTCTGCAAGCACTTTGGCGCGTTCCAGGTGCACTTCTTTACAAGCTGAAATGCCATGCAGCAGCACTACAGTCGCCAGGGTGGAGTCGGTATTGGATTCAACCAGTAAAGCGCTAAGGCTGAGGCTATCAGGGGTTTGAATGTTTATCTCGCGGGCACGAAGGCCATAATCCTCCGGTTTAACTCCTTTGGGCAGCAACCAGAGCATGTCCTCCGGTTTGTGCCGTCTCGGTTTAATGCCAGAGTAGGGCAACACATTCTCCACAAGAAACGCAGCACCCAGCAAAAACAAGGTGATAATGATGGCCAGGGGCTTTAATGTTTTTTTGAACGACATTTTTTCAAATCTTTGTAGCAGGAAAACTCTTCCTTTCTAATTGCAACTCATGGACATGCCAAATATTCTTGACAATTTTGACTTTGACGAACTGCCAGAATGGGCAGGCGAAGGCGAAATTGTGGCGAAATTTTATTCCAGTATGGAAGCTGAAGTAGCCGCTGCGCGCTTGCGTTCAGAGGGCATTCATTGCTTTTTGGCCAACTCGATCTCACAATCGGTCGTACCCCATATACAGGGGATTGTACGCCTGCATACCCGTATAGCAGATGCCGAAAAAGCACGTGAAATATTGCAGGAAGCGGCCATTGAAACCGATGAGCCATTGCCAATGCGAAACAGTGGAAAAGGCGCCCTGGTCCTTATGGCCGTTGTGATCGGATTGGTGCTGGCCTGGCTATTGGTACAGGCGATGGGGTGAGATTGAGATATTGGGATATTAGGATATTAGATTGATTGTGGCCCCAGCTTGGTATCCCAATATCCCAATATCTCAATCAATACGCCCATTTTAAATATAGCGCACCCCAGGTAAACCCGCCACCAAATGCGGTTAAAATGATATTGTCGCCTTTTTTTAATTGCTTTTCGTAGTCCCACAGACAAAGCGGGAGTGTAGCAGCCGTAGTATTTCCGTACCGTTCGATGTTGATCATTACACGTTCCAGCGGGAAGTGCAGATGCTCGGCCACGGAGGTAATGATCCGCATATTGGCCTGATGCGGCACAATCCATTGCACATCATCAGTGGTCATTTTATTGCGTCGTATCACCTCTTCGCAGGTGCTGGTCATGCCTTTCACAGCGTGTACGAATACGCGTTTCCCATCCTGCCAGGCATAATGTTCGCGGGCAGCCAAGGTTTCGACCGTTGCGGGTTTGCGGGAGCCTCCAGCTTTCATGTGCAGCAATTCGCGGCCAGCCCCATCGCCCCGAAGTACAAAATCCAGAATGCCATTTCCATCTTTACGTGGCTCCAAAAGTACCGCGCCTGCTCCGTCTCCAAAAATGACACAAGTGTTGCGGTCTGTGTAGTCAATAATAGAAGACATCATGTCTGCACCCACCACGATTACTTTGTTATACGTCTCATTTTGAACAAATTGCGCGCCTGTAGAAAGTGCAAACAGAAAGCCGGAACAAGCAGCATTGATGTCGAAGCCGAAGGCATTTTTTGCGCCCACTTTGTCGCAAACGGTGTTAGCGGTATCGGGAAAAATCAGGTCGCCGGTTACCGTAGCCACAATGATCATATCGATTTCACCGGGCTTTACGCCGGTCTTCTCGAGCAAACCTTTTACCGCTTCCGCACACATATCTGAGGTGGCCCAACCGGGCGTCCGAAGAATTCTGCGCTCTCTGATCCCCGTACGTGATAGAATCCACTCGTCATTGGTATCCACCATTTTTTCAAGATCCTTATTGGTCAGTTTGGTTTCAGGCACCCAGCCCTGAACGCCGGTAATAGCAGCGTGTATCTTACCCATTGAATATTAATTTTGCGCCAAGGTAGAAGTTACCGTCAACCTGAGCAAACAGAATTAGGCATCGGCGGATGTTTCGGCCGTTGGACGGCTATTAACCTCCGCTACTTTTGCCCCTTCAATTTGCGGAGGCATAGTATTAAAGACATGATCCCAAATGGTGGACGATACGCCAAAGGCTCTGTCATCATGCAAATGATGATGACGGTGGTGGTGCTCCCAAAGTGGTTTTAGCAGCTTTGGCGCTTTAAATCGGTGAATGCTGTAGTGAATGAGGGAATACACATAATAACCCATCAGGAAGCCTGAAGCAAAAAAAGGGCCTGAGTTTCCAAAAATTAAAAAATAAAGCCCAAAGAAAGGGATGGTGAATAAAATTTTGGGCACGGTAGGCAACAGGGTACGCAGTGCATCATTCGGATATTCGTGGTGTACTCCGTGCAGCACATATTGCAGGCGCTTGCTTCCTTTAAAAGCCGTTTCCGCAATATGAAACAGGTAACGGTGCAAAATGTACTCGAAAAACGACCAGGCCAAAAATCCGCCGAAAAACCATAGTGCAACTTGCATCGGACTATGTTGCGCTCCCAATAAAAAACCTACCCGGATACATATAATTGAAATAGCAACGGAACTGAGGGTGGATTCAAGAAGAGATGCCTTAGTAAATTGTTCTAAAAGGGGGTTTTTGAACAAGCGGGCTTGTCCCTTGATTTTAATTTGTGTTTTCATGTTATTAAAAATTAGATGTGTAGAGGATTAAAAAACGCCATCGACTATTAAATGCCATTTCGGGTTCCAATTTATAATGG
This sequence comes from Saprospiraceae bacterium, assembly GCA_030645295.1. Taxonomy (GTDB): domain Bacteria; phylum Bacteroidota; class Bacteroidia; order Chitinophagales; family Saprospiraceae; genus M3007. The sequence continues at coordinate 4,007 of JAUSMG010000100.1, forward strand.
CATTCAATAGAAATAAAATGCAATACAAAGGTAGGTTTGAAAGCACTGCAATGATTCTCTGTAAGTGTACCCTTAACGAAGCATTTGACCTTTTTTGTTACTTTGTTTTTTGCACGAATATTTGAACGAAGGCACCGCATCTTTGCTGCCGATGAAAAACTTCCTTTCGCTTGTAAAATTCAGCCATACCATCTTTGCCATGCCTTTCGCATTGGTGGGTTTCTTTGTCGGATCTGCGGTAAACGGCGGTTCGCTGAGTTGGCAAAAACTCCTGCTGGTTGTATTGTGTATGGTATTTGCCCGGAGTGCGGCGATGGCGTTCAACCGTTGGCTTGATCGGGATATTGACGCCGCCAATCCACGGACCAAAGTACGTGAAATTCCTTCAGGTCTTATCACTGCAAGAGCCGCGCTGGCATTTGTGGTCGGAAACTGCCTGTTATTTATTGCAAGCACCTGGTTCATCAATCCACTGTGTTTTTGGCTTTCGCCAGTAGCCTTGGCGGTCGTGTTGGGTTATAGTTACACCAAACGTTTTACCTGGCTTTGTCATGTGGTACTGGGGTTGGGGCTCAGCCTCGCTCCGGTGGGCGCATATCTGGCGGTAACTGGACAATTTGCCTGGATTCCAATACTTTATGGAACAGCAGTGTTGTTATGGGTAGCCGGATTTGATGTTATTTATGCCTTGCAGGACGAGGATTTTGATCGTTCCCAGCGACTTTATTCTATGCCTTCCTTTTTTGGAAAAAGACAAGCCTTACGCATATCTGAATGGATGCACCTGGGCACGGCAGTGCTGATGATTTTGGGCGCCCGTCATCTTGCCTCTGCTGCGCCTGAAACAGGTTGGCTTTTGTGGATCGGCACCGGTGTCTTTCTTATCCTCCTGCTTTACCAGCATTTATTGGTGAAACCCAACGATCTTAGTCGGGTAAATATGGCATTCTTTACCACCAATGGCATTGCAAGTCTCTTTTTTGGAACGATGGTGATTTTAGATCTGCTAGTTTGACCAGTGCCGGTTCTCAGCCTGTTTGGTGGATGTGGCGCTAAGGCTTTTTCTCCAGCATTTCCGGGTTTTTAACCACTCGCCGGAGGAAATTGAACAGCCGACCGATCTGGGCGGCATCTACTACACGGTGATCCAATGCAGCACTGATGGTTATGGCGCGACGGGGCAAAACCTGCCCGTTTACCACCATCGGCTTGTTGGTTACTCTACCCTGGGTGACCACCATGGCCACATTTGAAAACGGTGCGAGGGCGGCATAACCAACATCCAGTCCAATACTCCCCAGATTTGAAAGCATAAACGTACCGAAACTATCGGGGGAAACGCCCAAAAAAGGAATGGAAACACCAAGATCAATGGTCAAGCACCGAACAAGGTTTGCCGTCCACTGACGAAAGGGCCAGGGGAGTTGAAGCAACATGTTTTTCGCATGCTTCAGGTGTTTGCCTTGTCCTTTCCGGGCGGACAGGATTTCTGAATTGATAAAAGTTAGCAATTCTGACAGGCTTAAGTTTTCAGCGTTTGGAATTTTAATGGAGGTCATCTGTCCGCCGTTGGCCAATACAGAAAGGGAGACATCCACACTGTGACGCTGAATGATCTTTCCACGCCTTACATAACAATTGATCTCAGGAGCGGCTTGCTTCACGCCCCTGGCCAAAGCCAGTAAAAAGACATGGGTCAGGGTTATTTTCAGACCATCCCGACGATGTTTATTCACAAAATCCTCCACCTCGGTTACATCAAAATCAACGGAGCCTAAAATTTTGGAATCCAAGGGTTTACGATATAGAACTGCCGTAAGCTTTCTCCAGTCATTGTTCAATGGAGTATCCATAATGCTTTAACTTGCTTTAATTGATTTCCGCAAAAAGGGGTGTTTAAATCGTCCAAATATCAAACAGCATTACTGCCAGCACGATCATCGAGGGCACATAAAAAACCTTGCTGCCAATGGCTGGAAAGAGCGCGACGCTCAACATCGCTCCCCCGATAAAACTACACATTACGACAATGCGCAGCCAGGCTTCCCTGCGAATGAGCAGGTGTTTTTCTCCTTCAGACCATAAAAAAATAGATCCAGCAGTGTTCAATTTCCCTTCGTACAGATCCTTGGCAATTTGCGGTAAAAAGCCCGTGATATTGGTCAAAACCATTGAAAAGGTCATCAATCCAGCATAAATCACGATACCCGTACTAAAAGGATAGGCCATCGCATAAAGCATCACGCTGTGGAAAGAGCGTTTGCGTACGACGGCGCCTTCTGCGCCAAGGAAAGGGGTTTTTATGGTTTCTAAAAAATCGATTTTCATGTTTTTTGATATAAGTGCCCGCTCAAACTATTCAGGGCGCAATTTTAAACCACTTCATTGGAATTTCTGACCTTTGCGGCGATGGAAGATCTGTGAAAATCTCTATTTGATCTCAAAAACCATTCACCAATAACGAATCACCAACCATGTCCTGGCTCCACATCTCCCCAGACTCCGACTTTTCCCTACATAACCTGCCTTTCGGTATATTTCACACCGGCGATGATCGTCCACGGGCAGGTATGGCCATTGGCAGCCATATCATTGATTTGGAAGCCGCTGCAGGTTCCGGCCTTTTTGGTAAACGCCGTTTTTTCAAAAAAGTATTTGCGCAGGAAACGCTCAACGAATTTATTGCCTTAGGGAAACCGGTAACCAACCGCATCCGGCGCAAAGTCCGCGAGTGGCTCGAACTTCCCGGTACGCCGGAAAACGCACTTAGCATCCTCGCAGACCGCCAGACCGCCACGATGTTGATGCCCATACGGGTGCCAAACTACACTGATTTTTACAGCAGCATAGAACACGCCACCAATGTAGGTAAAATGTTCCGCCCAGATAATCCTTTGCTGCCCAATTGGCGCTGGATGCCCATAGGATATCATGGCCGGGCCTCTTCTATTGTGGTAAGCGGGACTCCGATTCGTCGCCCAAGCGGTCAGATTTTAGTGCCAGGGGGCGAGCCTGACACACCTATCTATGCTCCTTCTCGTCAATTGGATTTTGAATTGGAAATGGCCTTTGTGGTTGGGAAAGCAAGCACACTTGGGGAGCCGATCACCGTAGAAAACGCTGAAGAACACATTTTTGGCCTTGTTTTGTTCAACGACTGGAGTGCCCGCGACATTCAACGATGGGAATATGTGCCGCTCGGCCCGTTTTTGGGTAAAAACTTTGGGTCAAGTATATCCCCCTGGATTGTACCACTCGAAGCGCTCAAACCTTACCGGGTAAAAGGTCCAAAACAAACGCCCCTACCGCTTGACTATTTAAAAAGCAAGGGCGCAAAAAACCTTGATATCGCGCTCGAGGTAACCCTGACCTCACCGTAGAATGATGTGAAGACCCTGCTTTGTCAGTCCAACTCCAAGTATCTATATTGGAACATGGCCCAACAACTCGCCCATCACACGGTAAATGGCTGTAATGTACAAGTTGGTGATCTTATGGCTAGCGGGACAATAAGCGGTCCAACGACCGATAGTTTTGGATCCATGCTTGAACTTTCCTGGGGGGGGAGAAATCCGATCACGTTGAACGATGGCAGCACACGAACTTTTTTACAGGATGGAGATGTGCTCACGATGCGTGCCTTTGCTGGAGAAGAAGGGATGCGGGTTGGATTTGGGGAGGTGGAAGGGGAGATATTGGGTGTGAAAGGGTGATCAGAGATCAATCTGCTCTGGTCGCACTATTTACCCAATCAAATTTCTTGAGCGCAAGCAAGGCCTGTTGCAAATGGTCTGTGTTGGCCACGACCATGGATACACGCCCTTCAAAATATCCGCCTTCTCCGGAAATGGAGAAGGATCGAATGTTGATGCCTAGGTCAGCCAGGGTATTGGTCAACTGACTGATGACGCCTGAGCCGATATCAATACCATTGATGACAACATCCGCGAGGAAATCGGTCTTGGCTATATTACCCCATTCTGCTTTTAAGATGCGGTGGGCATGCTGGGCGTACAAATTTCCGGCATTGGGACAGGCTGCACGGTGAATTTTCACCCCGCCTTGCACCAGCACAAATCCGAAAATATCATCGCCGGCAACCGGGTTGCAGCAGTTTGCGAAAGAATATTTAAACAGGTTTCCAGGTTCACCATTGAGGTAGACCTCTGGTTTTCCAGCATTGTGTTTGCCTATGACGGGGGATTTGGGTCTTCCCGGCGGCCTTTCCTCCAGTGATTTCTTTTCAACCAGATGTATCCCTTCAGCCTTGAATTTTTTGCTGATTTTCTTCAGGTCTACGGACTCCAGATAAATGGCGCTCAGGAACTCCATCCGATTGGGAAATCCATAGAATTTGGCCAGCATATCGCAGTTATCTTCTACAGGAACTTTGAAGGCATTGAGCTTGCGCTCCAAAATTTCTTTACCATAAGCGGCTTGCTCCCGTTTTACGTCTTTGAGTGCGGAGCGGATGCGATTCTTAGCCTTGGACGTGACTACATATTGAAGCCAATCTTCGCTGGGTTTCTGGTTCTTATCGGTGATGATCTCGATCTGATCGCCATTTTCGAGGCGGTAGGTAAAGGGTACGATCCGGTTGTTCACCCGCACCACCCGGCAGGTACAGCCTATGTCGGAGTGAATGCTGAAAGCAAAATCCAGGGCAGTAGCGCCATCTGGTAAGATTTTCATGGCCCCTTTTGGCGTGAAAACATGGACTTCTTCCGCAAAAAGATTGCTTTGGAAGTCTGCGAGGAACTCTACCGCATTTCCAGGTTCCTCATTTTCAAGAGATTCACGCACTTGACCAAGCCAGTTCTCATAGTTGTTGGCGCGCGTGGCGGTACCTTCAATTCCTTTGTATTTCCAGTGGGCCGCAAAGCCTCTTTCGGCAATGTCGTCCATGCGTTTAGAGCGAATCTGCACTTCTACATATCGCCCCTCGGGCCCCACAACGGTTGCATGCAAAGACTCGTAGCCATTGGCTTTGGGAATGGAGATCCAGTCTTTAATGCGTTGGGTAATGGGAGCATAGGTGTCTGTAACGATCGAATAAACCTGCCAGCATGCACTTTTTTCTTGCTCAGTCTTAACATCCAGCACGATTCGTACGGCGAAAAGGTCGTAAATATCCTCAAAAGGGACATGCTTGGTTTTTATCTTATTGTAAATAGAAAAAATGCTCTTCGGTCGACCAACGATCTCGAATGGTATGCCCAGATCTTTCAGGGATTGTTCCAGTGGTCGCGTGAATTCATCAATATAGACCTGGCGGGCCCGCTTAGACTCGGCAAGTTTAGAGGCGATTTCGTGGTAATCCTCGCGATGGGTAATCTTGAAACAGATGTCCTGAAACTCGTTCTTAATAGCATAAAGCCCGAGACGGTGTGCCAATGGGGTATAAATAAAGGAGGTTTCTGCGGCGATCTTAAGTTGTTTGTGCTGCGCCATGTTCTTGATGGTGCGCAGATTATGCAGCCGGTCCGCCATTTTGATGAGCACTACGCGCACATCAAACAACATGGCTTTCAACACTTTGGAAAGGTTTTCTGCCTGTGGGCTTTCAGAATCGTGGAGGCCATCCAGTTTGGTCAAGCCATCCACAATACGGGCAATTTTATCGCCAAACTGGTCGTGAATTTCCTTGAGACTAATGTGGGTATCCTCCACCACATCGTGCAAAAGGGCGCAAATGACAGCGGTAGGGCCGAGTCCTATTTCTTCTACGCAGATGCGCGCCACCTCAATCGGGTGTGTAATGTAAGGTTCTCCTGATTTGCGGCGTTGGGTTTGGTGGGCTTGGGCAGCAAGTTCAAATGCTGCGCGAATGTTATTGTGGTCTTCTGTATTGAGGTTGTTTTTGAGCGATTTGAGCAGATTGCGGTAGGAGCGGGAAATAATCACACGGTCTTCCTCCCCGCCAGGAATGGCGGGTGATTCGTGGGCTGCCTGCACCTGATCATCGTGATGTGCAGAGGCTTGCTCCTCTTGGGTGCTTGATTTGGATTTTTCTTCTTTCATAATCTGCGCTCACAAAGATAGGGGCGCAGCGTTGACTTTTAGAAAAGAACTCAATCTGCCTTCTTCCAAACGTTATTCTCCAAATCAATATCCGCCAGTCGGTGGGTAGGATCTATCTCTACTTTGGCCACTTTCTTCATTTTTTCAGGGATTTCAAATTCGTAACTGAGGTCTACCCAACGATGGTCGGGCAATACCGTACGCTCCGTTTTGTTTTCTGCGGGTTTTTCGCCGCGCATGCCTTCAAGTGGCGCATAAAAAATCTCCTGATCGCCATTGGTGTAAGTCACCACAATATCCAGGGGCATGGCCATACGCCCGATGCGCTCAAGTACAACTTTGGTGTTTTTGCGTCCCTCACTTTCCACCGATTTAACGGCGTAATCGATCGTATTGATGGTATTTACCCAATCTTCTTTGAACCAATCGAGTTCGAGTCCGCTTTCTTTTTCAAAAACCCTGGTCACATCGTTGGCGTTTGGGTGTTTGAATTTCCATTCGTTAAAATAGCGCAGTAAACCCTTCTCAAACGCCTGTTTACCAACGATATACTCCATTTGGATAAGATAGACAGCGCCTTTCACGTAGGCTGCCAGACTGTACCCGTAATTGGTGTGAAAGTGGTCGGCGTGGGTCGTGAGGGGTTCTTCATTTCCGCTGGTTGCAAGTGCGGTATAGCCTGCCAAAGCGCCCTCGAATGGATTGTCTTCCACTTTTTTTCCCGGCAAAAGCCCCTCACGAGTGAGTTCGTTCATTACAATGTCTTCGGCAAAGGAGGTAAAGCCTTCGTCCATCCAGCCTGAAAGGCTTTCGTTATTGCCAAGAACCATTTGATACCAGGAGTGCAGTTGTTCGTGCACGGATACCCCCACAAGCGAGTTTAATCCCCGGTTACCTGTAATAAGGGTGGCGAGCGGGTATTCCATTCCGCCATCCCCGCCCTGGATAATGCTGTATTCGCGGTAGGGATACTTACCAAAGTGTTGATTCATAATGGTTCTGGCCCGGTTCATAATGCCAGGGAGTTTACCCCATTGCTCATCATATCCATTCCCTTTTTGCCAGAAAAAGCGCATGATCGAGCCGTCATCTGCCACAATAGAGGTTTGGGTGTAATCGCGATCAGCAGCCCACACAAAGTCGTGGACATTGGGGGTTTTGAAGTGCCATAGGAGTTTGTCGCTCTCTGGTCGGATCAAAGTGGAGCCTGGGGATTCATAGCCATGTCCAACTGCCTGAGGATTCTGGAGATAGCCGCCTGCTGCAACCACATAATTTTTGTCTATGGAGATCTTGACATCGAAGTCGCCCCAGACCCCGTAGAATTCCCTTGCAATATAAGGATTGGCGTGCCAGCCTTGATCGTCGTACTCGCAAAGTTTGGGATACCATTGCGCCATAGAATAATCGATCCCCTCACGACTATCGCGCCCATTTCGCCGCACTTGAAGGGGGACCTGAGCATCCCAGTCCATTTCAAAAATAGTGGTGGCGCCGGGGAGAATTGGCTCACCCAATGTTACCTCCAGAATGGTTTCATTGGTGAGGAATTTGACTGATTTCCCGTTCTGATTCAGGGAACTGACCTTGATCCAGCCCTGTTCCTCGGGTTTCAATTTGAAGATCCGATCGCTTACCCGTGGATCCGGGTCGGCAATGGTTCTGGAACGCACATCCATCATGCTACCAGGTTGGAAGGCATTGAAATAAAGGTGCCAATATGCCTTGAAGAGAGTGTCGGGACTATTGTTCGTATACGCCAGTCGAAGCGTACCGTGGTATTGGTGTTTGGCCACGTTCATGTCGGCATTGATTTGGTAATCCACTTTTTGTTGCCAACGTTGGGTGTAAGCGCTAATTGAAAGGCAAAGCAGGGTAAGAATGAAAATGATGCGCATGTTTTTATTTTTTAAAATTAAACCTCGCAAATTTTTGATACCGGCAAGGTCTGAGCAAATACGGTGCAATGATACGTCAAGCCATTTTTAAGCAAATTGATTTTTGGAAAAACGTCACGATGGGAAGGGTGTTCGCCCTATCTTCGCCCCGATTTTGAGGTTCTCGAATCTCAAACCCCCAAACCCCCGCATCTACAAATCCAACGCATTATGAAATATCGTCTCGCATTTGCGCTTATCGCCCTGGCAGCACTCACTCGGCTACTTCCACATCCCCCTAATTTTACGCCCATCGCGGCAATAGCCCTTTTTGGCGCAGCTTATTTTAACCGCCAATGGCTGATGCTTGCGGTTCCCTTTGCCGTGCTTTTCCTCACGGATCTGTTCATAAACAACGTGATCTACAGAGAATTGTACGGCAATCAGTTCACCATTATCACTTCCTGGTGGATTTATGTGGCTTTTGCACTTGTAATGCTGGCAGGTTTGGGTTTGCTCAGTAATAAAGTAACCGGGATCCGGGTGTTTGGCGCGAGCCTTTCTGCATCGGCCATCTTTTTTCTGATCACCAATTTCAGCGTTTGGGCGGAGAGCGGGATGTATCCTAAAACGGCCGCCGGGCTTGCGGCATGTTACACGGCAGGGATTCCTTTCTTGGGCAATACAATCCTCGGCGATCTCTTCTTTTCCGCAGCGATGTTCGGCGTGTACGAATGGGCGAAAAGGAAAAATGAAAATATGGTCAGGGCTTAAGGAACGGGTTTTTATTCACCCGTTCTTAAAACGATTTCTTGATCACAGGGTTATAGTGGCAAATTTCAGACATGGCTACAGGCATACTCCTCATCAACCTCGGAACTCCCGACGAACCCTCCCGCCCGGCAGTATATCGCTATCTCAAACAGTTCCTGCTTGATCCAAGGGTGATCGATATCAACCCAATTGCGCGCAATCTATTGGTCCGGGGCATTATAGTGCCATTTCGCTCCGGACAATCGGCCAAATTATACCAGGAACTTTGGACGGAACAGGGCTCCCCACTCAAGTTTCATGGCGAAAGCCTGGCTAAGCAAGTGCAGCAACTACTTGGTAACGAGTATGTTGTGGAATTGGCGATGCGTTATCAAAGCCCCTCCATCGAGTCGGCCATCCAAAAATTGATGCAGGCTAAGGTGAGCACAATAAAAGTGTTTCCGCTCTTCCCGCAGTATGCGAGTGCAAGTACCGGCTCAGCACACGAGGAAGTGATGCGGGTACTGGCTGGACAACAGATCATACCTGAAGTGGAGTTCGTCAATTCCTATCCGAGCTGGCAGCCCATGATCGATCTTTTTGTAGCCAATGGCCGCAAATATGATCTTGCGCAGTACGACCATGTTTTGTTCAGCTACCACGGACTCCCGCAACGCCAATTGCGTAAAGCCGATG
>JAUSMG010000106.1 GCA_030645295.1 Saprospiraceae bacterium
CGACCAAAGGCCCAAGACTTTCTTGTGAAGTTACCCTGCCAGGTCGTTATATGGTCATCGCGCCTTTCTCTGACACGATTTCTGTATCGAAAAAAATCGCGAATACAGAAGAGCGCAAACGCCTGCACGCTCTGGCAGAAAGCATCCGCCCTAAAAACTTCAGCCTGATCATACGTACCGCCGCAGAGGGCCGGAAAGTACAAGAACTCCATGAGGAGTTGATGCAATTGCTCAGCAAGTGGGATGAGATCTTCAAGCAATTAAAGACCGAAGCTCCACCCGCCAAGCTCTTAAGCGAACTGGACAAAACGGGAAGCGTGCTTCGCGACCTCTTGACGGACAGTTTTAGCCGTGTGGTCGTGAATGATAAAGATCTGTATGCCGATATCCGGGCCAATTTGCAGAGCATAAGCCCGGACCAGGTGAACATTGTGCAGTTGCACAACAACTCGAAGCCCATTTTTGATACCTATGGGGTAACGCGTCAGGTGAAAGCCGCCTTTGGCAAAACCGCTACCCTGAATTCGGGGGCCTATCTCATCATTGAAAAGACGGAGGCCATGCACGTCATTGACGTGAACAGCGGCCACAAAATTGTCAGCAATGATGTGGACCAGACCATTTTTGGGGTCAACCTGGAAGCGGCCGAAGAGATCTCGCGACAGATACGCTTGCGCGATATTGGTGGATTGATCGTCATTGATTTCATTGATATGAAAAACCTCGAGCATCGGAAGCAACTGAGCAAAGCGATGGAGGATTTCATGCGTAAGGACCGCTCGCAACACACCATTCTGCCGCTTTCCAAATTTGGACTGATGCAGATCACCCGAGAGCGTGCCCGGCCCGAAGTCATGGTGAACACCGCCGAAATGTGCCCCACCTGTAACGGCACTGGACAAGTGAATGCCACAATCCTGATGACCGATGATATCGAGCGCGATCTGGAGTTTATCATGCAGTCAAGGCCTAAAATGCCACTCCAATTGCGGGTGCATCCTTTCCTCGAGGCCTTCCTCAAAAAGGGTTTCCCCAGCCGGCAAATGCGGTGGTTCATGCGCTACAACAAGTGGGTACGCGTGGCAGCGCATACGGATTTCCATCTGACAGAATATCGTTTCTTTGATGGGAATGATGATGAGATAAGGTTGAATTAAAGTGTGTCTTCAATTAAAACGGCTCACCCCAAATCCAGGGGTGAGCCGTTTCTATATCTACCACATACAATCGATCCTTTATTTCCGGATCAATTTCCCTTTCTCCTCTTTCACAACATGGGCATCTTCATAACCCATATCCACCAGTGTGTTGGCGATTTTGTTGGCGCTCTCCATATCGGGGTAACTACCCAAAAGGATTATGGTCATCCCAGGTGAGAACTCGGCCTTACGTTTTTCAATGGCGCCCAAACCTGCCACAATTGAAGCATCAAAATCTTCCGGTTTGGAAAGTGCAGCAATGCGAACATAAAAAGGATAAGCGGGTGCTGGCGTAGTGCTGTACACAATGGGGGCTGGTGCAGGCTCAGGCACCGAGACCATCACATCGCCTTTGGGTGTGATATTGCCTGGCGCCGCTTCAGGAATCAGGTAATCCCGGATCTCCGGGTCATCTGCCCGTTCTGTGATAATGGTTGCATCTGGGAACCCTCTCCGGATCGCTTCAATTCGGGCGGCTTCCGCCTCTCCGTGTTTACCCCATACGCCCAATCGAACTTTTGTGTACCCGTTCTCAGATTTTGAATACAGGTTTCCCAGCCCATTAAGACGGGTATAATCGCTGATCGAGATGGATTTTCCAGCAGCGAATGAACCCATCTGAATTGCATAACGCACGGTAGCGTTGTCCCTTTTATCGGCGGGTGTTATCGTACTGTGTTGCACTGGAGCGAAGTTTTCGTTGCCCATAATCAGGGTTTCGTCGGCGCCGCGTTCATCCACAATCCAGGAGCCTTTGTAGGCTTTGTCTTTCAATACCAGTTTTAAACTCACTTCGGCTTCCGCCAGTGTCGGGTAAATGCCAAGACGGATCTTGTTCATATTATCTTCCGCCTTTACGTAAAGATTGGCAAGTCTTGTCAATGACTCATAAGTGTTCAGTTTAGCCTCGCTGGGCTCTTCCGGCATGGCTGCCAATTGGATAGAATAACCGTTAAACTTGTCTAAAACAGGGGCTTTTGGCGTTTCACGTGGGTAAACCCGTGTAATAGGATTGGTGGAATTGTCGCTGTACACAATTGGTTTGGCGGTATTGTCATATTCGACATAGCCATCCCGTTTTGTCGTGGTGCTGGGAGCTACCCGCTCTTCCTCATATATTTTGTCCAGATTGACCGCTGCGATGCGGTTGTTGCTGTTATACGGTAAATTGGTGCGCACTACAGCATCGGTGTAGCCGTATTTGTTGTACGTGATCAGATAAGTAAGGCCTGGCTCTACACGGAGAGAATAAAAACCAGCCTCATCGGTGTTGGTTTCCAGCACACCCTCCGGTAGTTGTACCTGCACGGTTACACCGCGAATAGGGACTTGGGTACGTGCATCAAAAACATAGCCACGGAATTCTTCCCGGACGTCATTGGCCAGGGAAATCTTAATGTTTTGCTTGCCAAAATCGCGCAATGCGATGGTAATATCACGGTATCCTTTTTTACTCAGCGAAACACTGCAATCTATCGGACGCAGCAATTCATCAAAATAAAATTTGCCATCGCCACCGGTAATTCCTTTGCCGCCATAGCAATCAGAAAGATTGACGTCGGCATCAGACAATGGAAAGCCGCGCTGGTCTGTGACCAAAATATGAAGACGGTCCGAGCCTTTTGCCCCGCGTGGCTGTTCATTGGCGTTGAAATCCGCCGGGGTGGAATATTCAGCTGCCCGGGGGCTTTTGTCGCGATATACGGCACTTTTCTTTTCGCTGCGGTCGGCAAGATCATTATCCTTCCATTTCTTCGTAGCCATCCAGATATCTTCATTTCCACGACCGTCGCTACGGGTACTGGTGAGGTAGCCGATATTGTCACTGCCATTGAAAATAAAGCCATAATCGTCTCGTGAAGAGTTTACGCCAGGACCCAGGTTAAATACTTCTGTGATCTCTTCACGTCCCAGGGAGGCGCGAAATACATCAAGCCCACCAAAACCGTTGTGCCAATCGGAGGAGAAGTAAAGGTCTTCGCCATCAAAAAATGGCGTTACTTCATTGCCCGGACTGTTGAGCGGCGTTCCAAGGTTGCGGGGCTCGCTCCAGCCGGTTGCGGTCCAGTTTGAAACATAAATATCCCAGCCGCCAAATCCGCCAGGCTGCGTGGAGGCAAAAAGGAGCTTATTTCCATCCGGGGAAAGGCATGGAAAGCCTGTTGCGTAGCTGGATCCGTTGTAAGTGAAGGCCTTCACGTTCTTCCAGTTTCCGTCTTCTACATCAGCAATGTAAATGCTCATGTTCATGCCTGTTTCGGCAATCTGGCGTGTTCCGCTGATAAATTTATTGCGGCAAAATGCTACGCGCCGGCCATTGGAAGAAAAACTTACCGGGCCTTCATTGCGGTTGTTCTGAATGTCAGAGCGCAGGAAGGAGGGCTTTTGCAGCAGTTCGGTTTCCGGATTGCGTTGGCTTACAAAAAGGTAGTTGGTGTTACCACCTTGCGGGTCTGCCGCCGGTTTGCCTTGTTGTACAATATCGGTACGTGCTGAATTGAAGGCGATCCGGTTGTAGTAAAAGGCTGCGCCATAATCTGCTGAGCTGGTATTGATTGCCTCGTTTTTTACCTGCCATTGGGCTTCTTTTCTGGCATTTTTAATGGCGTAGTCGGCTACACCGGCAAAATGTCGGCCCACTTTTTCATCTATTTCAACATAAAGCAGAAACTGATCCTTGGCGCCATCGTAGTCGCCCGTTTGCATAAGCGCTTTGCCCAGCCGAAGCGGCACATCGGACTCCATGTTAAAGGTGTTCTGGGCTTTTTGATACCATTCAATGGCTTTTTCCGGTCGGTTTAGTTGGAATTGACAATCGCCAATGCGGGCAAGCGCGTGTGCGTTGCTCTTTTCTTCTTTCAGGACTTCTTCGTAGGTTTGGATCGCAAGATTGTAGGAATAAAGGTCGTACTGTCGGTCTGCGCGGGTAAGTAACTCGTTTACCGGCGACTTTTGGGCTGAAAGCAAGCTGGCAGAGCAGAGGAACGCTATTGCCAACCACCCTGCACGAAAATTCGTGTTCATAAGCAGCATGGTTTAGAGCAATGATGAATGGTAAAAGAGGTCAGATGACTTTTTCACAACGAAAAATCAACCCCGTTCACCAGTGCTCGGTTTTTGAAAAAAAGATTTAAAAAATGTAGGGCGAACCGCGAGAAATCAACGGAGCGTACTAAGATGCAACAAAACGGGCGTAGAACTTCGTTTTTGCAAACTTAGTATAGTGGAGGGACTATCTTTTGAAATGAGGGACGGCGCAAAGGTATAGGGTAATGCAATACCGCGCAAATTGTTTTTTTCGTCAGTGGAGTTATTGATCTAATAACGAAAAAAGCGCCCCGGGGACTCCGGAGCGCTTCGGTGCGGGAAGCGAGACTCGAACTCGCACGACCGTGAAGTCACAGGTGTTTGAGACCAGCGCGTCTACCATTCCGCCATTCCCGCATTTCTAGTAATTAGTCAATTTGTGATGGGTTAATTGGGACAAGATTGGTTTCATTTTAACTTTTTTCAAGTTACCATTAGACCAATCACCAGTGCTCCTATCACTAATGGGGCGCAAATTTAGAGAGATTTTCTTTGATGCGCAACAAATACCGCTTTTTGAAAAAATAATCTCGCACTTTTTCAAGATCCGCCTGGCTCCCGGTAGCTTCGGTCCAGGAGCCAAGAATGGATTGAACGCTTGTATCCAGTTCATTTTCAAGGCTTTTCATGGTTTGAAACGCCCTATTGTATCGCCCTGCATCAAAGTCGAATTCCAATTCCATCAAGGCTTCATTGATCTCCATCATTTCCATCAGAAAATCCTGTGGAAGGATTGGATTTACATTGTCCTGACCAATCAAACCTTTCATTTCGAGCACATAACGCAAGCGTTTGTCCGGGTCAGACAGCGTTTTGAAAGCTTCGTTATTCCGGGTCGAAAGTTCAAGCATTTGGGCCTGTTCGGACTCCTCCGACAGGGTATGAAAGTCGGGATGGTATCTTTTGCAGTTTTGCAGATATACCTGACGCACTGCCGCTTCGTTTACGGAGAGCGCTACAGGAATTTTATAAAATTCGAAGTGATTCATTTCCAATGTCTAAAACAGTCTCCAAACGTCAAGACCAAGTGCAAAAATCATCAGGCCTATGAGCAGGAAAAATCCAACGGTAACGGCACGTTCCATGAATTGGTCACTGACTTTACGGCCTGTGATCACTTCCCAGATGAGGAACAAAACGTAGCCGCCGTCGAGCGCCGGAATGGGCAGCAGGTTCATAAACGCGAGAATAATACTCAGGGAGGCTGTAACGCTCCAAAAAATGCGCCAATCCCAGGCAGGGTCAAATAATTTGCCAATGCTGATGACGCTGCCAAGGTTGTCTTTCACCGAAAGGTTGCCTTTAAACATCTGTCCAAAAGCCCGCATCTGGTCGCTGAGGAAGTTCCAACCCATTTCGACGCCTGCAGGGAATGCCTGTCCAAGGGAATAGGTTTGCACTTCTTTTTTGAAGAACCCATCCAGTTTTGCACCAACACCAATGGTACCAAACTCGGTGATGGTCAGGGTTTTAGTAGAAGTATCACCTGTTGCACTGACTACCCCGAGCGCAACTTCCTGGCTTTTGAATTGATTGGCCAAGGCCTTGAACTGGTCAAAAAACACGACTGGTTGATCGTTCAAGGAGACGATTCGATCACCACCCTTAATCCCGGCCTCCGCCGCAGGTTTTCCTGCAAGGGCCGTGTCAACTACAAATGGCACCCGGGCAGAAAGCAACTCGTTTTTAAGGACTTTGGGCAATTTCTTTGCAAAATCATCCGAAAAGGTAACTACTTGTTCTTGCCCTGCACGGACCACTGTGGCTTGGCGCACATTGTCGAGCATTACCGTTTTTCTGAAATCATTGGGATCGACCCGGTCAAATGGTTTATCGCCAACTTTCAGGATGAGGTCACCCTGTTGGAAGCCGTTTTGCAGCAGGAGCGAATCGAAAGCCATGCCGTCTTTTCGGAGTTCAGCGGTCGGAATGTATTGCTTTCCCCAGCCCCAAAGCACCATGGCGAACAGGAACATACCCAGTAAGAAATTCACTGTAACACCCCCGATCATGATGATCAGGCGTTGCCAGGCTGGTTTGGAACGGAATTCCCAGGGTTGAGCCGGGCCCTTCATCTGTTCCTTGTCCATGCTCTCATCCACCATACCCGAAATTTTGACATAGCCACCCAGCGGAAGCCAGCCGATACCATATTCAGTTTCACCGATCTTACGGCTTAAAAGTGAATTGAATGGTGGCGCATCAAAAAACAAATAAAATTTTTCAACCCGGGTTTTAAACCACTTGGCGGGCGCAAAGTGGCCCATTTCGTGCAGTACAATTAATATAGAAAGGCTGAGCAGGAATTGACAAACAATTGATAACGTATCCATTAAGGGAGAAAAATGTGAGAGGTCGTGAGAATAATGATAGGGTAAAACCCGCCTTCGCTTAAGCTACGTGAGAATTTATGAAAGGGTAAAACCCGCCTTCGCTTAAGCTACGGCGGGTAAACAAAAAACGACTTCCGAAGTTTGGCGCAAAACTACGGAAGCCGTTCGGACATTCTATCATTAAACGAGGGTTTCAGCACAATGGGCCTGAAAAACCCCTTCAGAAAAACAGCGCATTCGCAAAAAGCGCCTTCCCTTGTTGCCAGAAGCACCTAAAAAGCGGATTGTCTACAAAAAATACCGCTTCGCCCTCGTCCATTCTTTGTACAATGGCAATGGGTGAGTTTTTCAGTTGTGGTTTCACACGGCTACCGATGAAACCAAAGGTCTGATAATTTTCCTCCAGATAAATCGGTGTGTCGGCACTTTCAGGCATTTGAAATGCATCGGAGAGCGTTTTCAATGAATGGTAATATTTTGGAAATCCGAACGCGAGTGGATGCGTATTGTCCACGGTGGTCCGCACAATAGCCCCCGGAAGTCCGTCGCTTAGACCATCTCGCTGGCGGGTCATGAAGGGTTTTCTTTGTGCGCTGGAGTCCCTTTTGGGGCTCTCTTTTGTTTTCAGATCAAAGCCGTCCTTGTCCGCAAATGCCTTTACGCCACCTTCAAATGCAACGATTCGGCCACCTTTTTCTGCCCATTTCGTAAGGGTTTCCAGTGTTTTTTCTTCCAAATTGTAATGGCCATGGGGGAAAATCAAGGTAGTATATTTTTTCAGATCTATTTTCCGCAGCTTATTCAAAGGGATTGGCGTAACCGGGTATCCCAATTCCCGCTCAAAGAAAAACCAGGTATGCCCATAGGAGTTTGGATCCACATCGTCTCCGTACACCACCGCTATCTTAGGGTGATTTACCAGCTTAAAAACGTCCGAGCCAAGGTCTTTCCCCATGGTGGAAAAGCCCGTAAATACCGGGTAAAGTCGCACCTTAGCCACCTCTGCAGCCTTGATTACTATACTATCCAGTCCGCCTTGCACACTGCGATTATCGGCTTTGGACACCACAAAGGCGCCCGCTTCATATTGCTGATCTGCCAAGGTAAACGGTTCCATAGCCGTCCGCACCCGCACGCCTTTTTCCAGCAATGTCCCTAAAAATTGCATCTCCGCCAAAGATTTGCGATGAACACACCATGCATAGGGGGAGGCAGTGGCCAGATCCTTGGATGGCTGGTAAGTTTCGTAAGCTTTTTTGGGCTCCAAACGTACTTTCAGTGCGTACGCATCCAATCCGTGGGCAAAAATGAGCGACCAGGCTGTGATATCATAGGTCATAGAATCAGCCAATTTTGCCTCTGGCTCAAACAAGGCTTGCACCATCACCGAATGTGGCTGATATGCGCTGACCACCAGATCGTTGGGATTGATAGAAGCGCTGATATCCTTTCCACTTGCATAGTCGAATGCCTTCACACCGCTTAAGCCATAGCCTACGCGGCCATACTTTACCTGGTGTCGATCCAGTAATTGACAGAGCACACGAATCTTATTCGGATCGTTGGCCTCCCGGATGATAAAAGATTTGTACTGACCATGCGGTTCCGTGGAGGTCAGGCGGAAGTAATCGCGAAAATTTTCCACCAGCGATTTTGCGCTTTTACTGCTCACCTCAATCGTGGAAAGTGAGGTAGTAAGGTGGTGTTCAATTCGGTCGTGAAGAGTAAGTGTATCCTCGTTGTCCGTTTCGACTGCACGGCCGCCTCGGGGACCACCGCCCTGTTCGTAGGTCATCCCTATGGCGCCATTGAAGGTCGGATAAGTATCGCCGTAAGAAGGATAAAAAAGGTCAAAAACCTCCCTGGTAAAGTAGTACCAGCCGTTATTGTCAAAATGCCGCGCGTTGTTTTCCCCAATTTCCCCCTGAAAATTGCGCTGCCATTGGGTAATAAGTTCGTGCATCGGCTCGGCAGCCGGTGCGAAATAATAGGGCTCGTTTATGCCCTGTTCGTGAATGTCAGGATGCACATGTGGAAGCCAACGGTGGTAGACCACGAGCCGTTGCTGAGTCTCCAGTTGCGTTGCCCAGGCCCAGTCGCGATTGAGGTCAAAATAGTAGTGATTCGAACGGCCACCCGGCCAGGGCTCAAGGTGCTCACGTGCGTCCGGATCAATATTCATGAGCAGGTTAGCGGCCATCCTGTGCCAATGGGTATAGCGATCATAGCCATCCGGGTTCAGGGCTGGATCTAAGATGACGACCGTATTCTTAAGCCATTCCTTTATTTTTTCATCGGATTGGGTGGCCAGGCGATAAGCCAGTTCCATGCTGCATTCCGAGCCAGACGCCTCATTTCCATGCACGCTCATGCTGATCCATACGATGGCGATGGGATTATTCAGGTCGGGTTGGCCTTCTGCCATGCCTGCGAGGCGGAGGTTGTTGATGCGAATTTGTTCGAGCCGCGCCATGTTTTCCGCAGAGGAAAAAATAGCGATCTCCAATGGCCGCAACTCGTTGGTCAGGCCATATTTTTCCAAACGCATCGTCGAAGTTCTTGCAGCAGCGAGTTGCTCAAAGTAAGCACTCAGCAAATGGTGCGGGGTGAACTGTTCCCCCAGTTTGTGGGGCAAAAATTCATTGGGCGTTTTTTGGGTATAAACGGGTTGTGCCGACAGGAATAAAAAAAGGAGGGCAAACTGGCGGGGAAGGTTCATGCTGCTTGGAGACGTTTGAGGCGGCAAACATCCACAGATTTATTGGAAAAGAAAAATGGGGCCGTTCCTACTATGAAATTTTCTCTACCTCATAGATCGAATTGATCTTCCCCGCAAACAAACAGTAGAATTTTGGGCTTTCTCGCAACAACGAAATCTCCGTAGGCCGCCCGTCGTCAATGTGACTCGCTTTGAGTTTTGACTTGATGGTATAGTAAGAAAAAAGGTGTGCAAACTGCACATTATCATCAAAGTACTGCTGCATTTGGGCCAGCATTTTGGGTGCGTTGGAAACCGGACGACGGGGACATTCGGTACAAATGCCGGGTGCTTCCGGACTACAATTCGGATCAATCTCGGGCATTTGGCAATCAAAATGCGGCAGCGCATCGAAAGATATCTTGTGGTGCGTGTAGGCCACAGAGGAAAGTGACAGCAGTCCGCTCAAACCATAAGGCATAATAGAACCAAACGGGCCGTCCATGACGGTAAGACCGCGTTGCCCGAACTGCGGCGAACTGACAAAAGCAATTTCCGAAATTTCATGGGTTAGGGCCAGGTCGCTCACCCCAAAAAGATGGTTTGTGGCATTTGTAGCGGCATAAGTGGCGTTTATTACGGTATTAGTTTCAAGTTGAAAGTTGAAAGTTTCAAGTTTTGAGTTGAAAGTTTCAAGTTTCAGGTCGATTGTCCATTCGTTACCACATGCTTCTGCACGTTGAATTTGTGCGTTTTTGAAAACAGTGATTCCCGCTGTATTTTCGACTTTATCACGGTAATAATTGCCCAGCAAAACCGGATCAAAAGAGTGTTCTTCGGTGCGGTATAGAGATTCTAAACGATTGAAATTGAATAGATTGTGCTCTGCTACACGCTCGCAGGGGATATTGAGGAATTCGCAAAATCGCTCGAATTGCGGGCCATCTGTGAAGGAGCCATATCGGTCAATGGCGTAAAACTTTTCAAAGGTTTGATTGACAAACGGGCGGTGTTCTACCGTGAAACGAGCCTTGTGTTCATCACTCATGGCCGCTGTCGCTACGCTTCGGGGATAATGGTAGCCACTGTGCAACCTGGCCTGGTTCACAAGCGAGGCCTTTTGAAAAAGCCGGGCTTCTTTCTCCAAAATCGCCACTTTTGCCCCGCGTCCGGCGAGGTGCAAAGCGGCGTAGCACCCGAAGATGCCCCCACCGACGATCACAAAATCAAAACGTTCTACACTCATTTCAAGCGCAAAAGTTGGAAGATCTGATGAATATTTGGCAACAGTTTCTGGACGGTCTTTTTGCCACGGGTTGGCTGGAGTTTGTTGCCGTAGTTTTTGGCATCGCAAGCGTGATGCTTTCGCGCAAGGAAAATATCTGGGTGTACCCCACTGGCATCATCAATACGACCATTTACATTTACCTCAGTTTTCTGGGAGGTCTTTATGCAGAAGCCGGTGTAAATTTTTACTACACCGTGATGAGCGTAATTGGCTGGGTCTTGTGGACGAAAAAAAGTGAAGGCCAACCCGTGTTGCACATCAGCAAATCCACCCAGCTTGAATGGCGCAATGCGTTGGTTTTCTTCGCTTTGTGCTGGGCAGTGCTCTATCTTATATTGAAAAAGTTTACGGACAGCACTGTTCCAGTTGCAGATAGTTTTGCAGCAGCAGCGGCTTACACTGCCATGTGGTTGATGGCCCGAAAAAAGTTGGAAAACTGGATATGGTGGAGTGTTACCAATGTGGCGTCTATTCCGCTTTATTTTATCAAGGGCTATGTGTTTACCAGTTTTCAGTATGTGGTTTTTCTGGTACTTTCGGTTTTGGGGTATTTGGAATGGAGGAGAAGAACTATGAACTATTTTACCGCTTAAACAAGCTTCATCATTAATATTTCAACTTTTATCACCATGAGATTGCTGTGTTTTTGCTTTTTGATTTCGGGACTTTCTTGTTCTCCAAACGCCGCCAACGGCCAAAACAAACTCACGCCTGATGCTTTTGAGACCTTGCTGAAAAGCGACACTACGGTTCAGCTGGTGGACGTACGAACACCTGACGAACTTCAAAGTGGCAATATTCCCGGGGCACTTAATCTGAACATTCAAGATGCCGATTTTAGCAGGAAAATCAGCCAACTGGATAAAACCCGTCCGGTACTGGTCTATTGTGCAGTGGGTGGTCGGAGCGCCAACGCAGCGAGTCAGTTTCACAAACTGGGTTTTACAAAAGTTTATGACCTGAAAGGAGGAATGACTGCCTGGAAAGAGAAAGGGAAGGCGGTGGTGAATTGATTCGATTGACTCGATTGACTCGATTATTACGATCCGAAGAAGGGAAAATCCATGCTTGCTTCGGATCGCACCAATCGAATCAATCGTACCAATCGAATCAATCAAACAATTTGCAGCGCCAACCAATAAAACGGCAGGCAAAAAATGAAGGCATCAAAGCGGTCCAAAAATCCGCCATGCCCGGGCAGAAACGTACCCGTATCCTTCACCCCTACACTGCGTTTGAGCATGCTTTCTACCAAATCACCAATGTTGCTGCCAATGGCGGCTACTACGCTGAGTGCGAGCCATTGAGTGAGTGTGAAATCCTTGATGAGGAATGACAGTCCCCAAGCCATCAGTATTGTGAGTGCCGCACCGCCAAGGGTACCTTCCCAGGTTTTTTTAGGGGAGATCCGCTCCAAAAGTTTGTGTTTGCCAAACGTCCTTCCCGTGAGGTATGCGCCTGTATCGTTGGTCCAAACCAGCAGAAGCAAGCCGAGGACGCGGTTGGGATGGTAGATCTCTCCGTGTGCTATCCACGCCAACAAAACCAGGGGAATTCCAATGTAAAAAACCGAGAGAAGATACATTCCAATATTTGAAAACGGTTTCTTCCCTGCCAGGAAGAGTTCAAAAGTGGCAAAGACGCCAAACAGGATCGGGATGATACCCAAAACTTTAATGGAGATATTCGGGAAAATATCCACTGTATTGCCCCCAAAGGCCACAAAAAAAACTGTTGTAAATGCCGCACAGACAATTCTTCGAAGGACCACAAATTGTTCCTCATCCTTGAAAACCAAGCCACTCAACTCCCATGCACAACCTGCCGCGACCAGTGTGAATAGCGCAAGAAAGGTATATTCTCCCCCAAAGATCCCCCCCAGCATGACGGTGGCAAAAAAGAAAGCGGTAATGGCGCGTTGACGCATTTTTAATGAAGTGATAAAGTGATGGGGTGATAAAGTGATGGGGTGATAAAGTGATTCCCGTCGTCGTTGCTACCCGATTTAGCCTATAACACCAGCGAGAGGTTTGGGCAGGTGCTACTGCCTACTGCTACTGCCTACTGCTACTGCCTACTGCTACTGCCTACTGCACTCCGCCCATTCTTGACCCGCTGCCAAAGGTCGCCAAAGGACTTTTTGCTTAGTTCCATGTTTTCCTTTCTGCGGTTGTTTTGCTGAACATCCCATTCTCCTTTATCATTTTTGAACACAAGGAAGGGAAAAACATAATTATTGCCACGAAGCGAATCGCCCAATAGTCCAAAGCGCAGGTCGTTCACTTGCAGCGTATCTCCCCGATACGGCAAAACATTGTAATAACCATCTGTAAACCAACGCAGAAAATATCCTGCCCTTGAATCGGGCGGGACCACCTCCAGCAATTGGTGATTTTTTGGAATGATAGAAATAGGCTGGAACTCCCGTTTGCAGTCATTGAACCCAAATTGTCCGAAATAATAGGCGGTATCGCCCTCTGCAACGCCGCTCCAAACGATGTTGTTAAAAAGCGTTGGATTGGTGTAATACCGTTGATAATCAATATTTTTTGCGGCCAAAGATTCCTCAAATATTCGGTTTACAACGCTTTTGTGCCACAGGGTATACCCGAACAAATAACCACAAAACCACATCAGTCCCGCCCAATTGCACCAGGCCCTTGCATGATGAGATTTTGGTATCCTGGAAGCCACCACCAGCAAGATCAGGAATGGAACCGTTGCGATTGGATCCACCACCGAAACGGTACACCACTGCACCCTTAAATCATCAAAAGGCTGTAAGATCTGGGTACCCCAACTGGTAAAACAATCCAGAATAGGGTGGGTAAAGATGCTCCAAAAGAACAAGGCTACCCAGGTACCATAGGATGCTTCAACCAATCTCAGATCGCGCTGCCAGTAGTCGTGCCAGAGTTTCCAGACAAACCAGGCGCCGAGCACCAGTGTTGGCACAAGCGCATACCAGCTCAATCCTTCCCCCATTAAAACGGGAATAAAGTTGATGCCCGCTGCGGCGCCGAGATAAAAAATAAGCCAAATAATCATTGCTCCGGCTTTGTAACCCCTTCGTTTATACACATTTGCGCCATAAAACCATTGGGTTAATTTGGCCAATACCCAGGGAGCAAGCGCGGCAAACAAAAACGAGTGCATAAATCCGCGGTGGAAGGAGGTACTCGCGATCTCGTCGGTAAAGAACGAGGCGAATACGTCAAGGTCGGGGATCGTGCCGCCGACCGCGCCCCAGAGCATGGCGCGGTTGCCGATCTTTTTGCCGGCTACAACTTCGCCGCATGCGGCGCCTAGTACGATTTGAGTGAGTGAGTCCAAAGTTTATTTCAGATGAAAGTTCATCAATTGACCTTTACGCTACCACTAATATACGCCGAATAATTGATTCTTCACTCTCCCAATGCCAAGTATCCAAACCACTAATTTCGCATCCTTCACAAGCCCACACCTTCTTTTTCCCCGAAAAATGAAAATCTTTCGCCCCCGTATACTCCACAATGGCTCGAATGTTTTGCTCATTTATTCCAGCTCCCGGCATAACAGCAATGCGATTATTGGCTTGTAGGACAAGTTTTTGAAGCAAAAAACGGCCTTCAAAAGCTGAATCGGATTGTCCCGAACTCAAGACTCTGTCAAAACCCATCTTAATTAATTGTTCCAAAGCCTCCCCCGGATCAGGCGTGAAATCAAACGCCCGGTGACAAGTCACTTCCAATCCCTCTGCGGCGGCTTTCATGGCCTTAATTTTGGGTAGATCCAGCTGGCCATCCACTGTAAGCGCCCCCACCACCACTCCTGCGGCCCCTGCTTCCCGGCAAATTCGAATATCCTCCAGCATGATCTCCAATTCCAGATCTGAATAGCAAAAATCACCCTCCCGTGGCCGAATCAGTACCTGAACTGGAATTTCCAAAGCACGGACTGCTGCACGGATCAAGCCCAAAGAAGGGGTCAACCCGCCCACATCCAGGGCTGCACATAGTTCGATTCTATTTGCCCCGGCGCGCTGCGCAGCAAGGGCAGATTGTATGTTGCAGGCACAAACCTCAAAATTCATGGGGCGAAAATACTATCTTTGGCAAAGCTTCCAGTGTTACCTTCGCACATCCGACCGATTTACCAATCAATATGTATCCCCCTATTCTGCTCACCTTTCTTGGATTGTTTATTTGTTTTGCGCCAGCGGTTGCGCAAGACTTGCATTTCTCACAATTTTACCACAACCCTACCCATCTGACCCCTGCGGCAACTGGTGTTTTTAAAGGTGAATGGCGCGTGGCCGGGCTTTATCGTTCCCAATGGAGAACTGTCCCTGTATCCTACGAAACTTATTCAATATCAGCAGATTGGAAGGCCATTCAACAGGGAAAAAGTTTGATTTCCTTTGGCATTCTGCTCCAGAATGACCAGGCTGGCGATGCGAACCTTTCCTGGGGTCAGGGCGGCCTTAATCTGAGCGCTGCTCATAGCCTCGGGAAGTTAAGCTCGATCTCCATCGGCTTTGGATTGGCCGCGATCCAGCGTTCCGTAGATATTACCCGATTGAAATTCAAAAACCAGTGGGCTACCGACTTTTTTGACCCTAATTTACCTTCAAAAGAGCCTTTTGGCAGCTCCTCCGGCCTTGCTGCAACCCTTTCTGCGGGACTTTTATGGCATTATCAGTCCGCCGAATCACGCAACCGCGCATCTGTAGGCTTTGGCGCTTTCCACCTCAACCGGCCTGTAGTAAGTTTGGGGGGTATAGAGGAAACAAAACTGCCCGTGAGAATCCCTTTCTTCTCGGAAGCCGTATATCAAATTCGGGAAAGCACAGACCTTGTAGCATTTGCAGCGGCTCAAAGCATGAAAAGTGCGAAAGAAATGGTTATAGGAGCAGGAATGCGCCAAATATTAACAACAGGCCTTGCTAACATAACTTCCATTCAGGCAACCTTGGCTACCCGACTGGGCGACGCCATCATTCCTGCCGTGCAAATGGAACGAAACAACTGGCTGGTCGGGATCAGCTATGACCTTAATATATCCAGATTCGACGAAGCAACGGATAGTCGTGGCGGTATAGAAATCGCGGTGGTTTGGCGAGTCGTTCCTGTTCCGGTTACAAAAGTGGTTAAATGTTGTCCTGTATTTTGAATGAACTCGGACAATTATTTAATCCTAATGTGTTGATTATCAAATAATTTAATCGCAGAACCGTTTCCTTTTGAGTGACTTTTGACACGGTCTGATTTCCGCCTCCCTCCGGTTGGAATAAATGAACTACTATGAGAAAAGTCTTTTTAATCTCTGCAACTCTATTCGTTTTTTATAGTTCAGATGCCCAGACCCTCCGTTCGTATGAACGCGCTGGCGATGAAGCTTTTAAGCATAAAAATTATGGAGCAGCCGTCCAGTATTATGGCGACGTGCTGAAGCGCCACCAGGACGATTTGTCGCTTTGGTGGAAATATGGCGAAAGTGCCCGGATGTACCAATCCTTTCCCGAAGCCGAGCGTTCCTACAAGAAAATCGCTACTTCTCTCAAACACAAAGAAAAGCACCCGCTCGTAGACTACCGTATGGCCGAAGTGAAAAAACACCTCGGCGATTACGAAGCCGCCATTTCCTACTTCGAGAAATTTTTAACGGAAAAACCCAAAAAAGCCGAGCCATCCTATTTCCAAAAGGCACAGACTGAAATCGAACTTTGTCGAACTGCCAAAACCATCGCTGCTACCCCGACCGGCGTGGAAATCAAGCACTTGGGCAAGGAAATTAACAGCCCATGGAATGAGTTTGCGCCTACCGTGATTGGAGACACGTTGTTTTACACCTCCAATCGTTTTGACAAAAAAAGCGACAAAGGCAGGCAAAAAGCCAAGCTCAATAAAGTGATGCTCGCTTCGAAAAGTGGGCGCGGGCGGGAGCCTGGACGCGGCTTTCCTACCACCGATACCGCGCACATATCCCACACAGCCTTTTCACCCGATGGCCACTATGTAATTTTTACGGTCTGCAAAGACCTGAATGCCTACGATAAACGCTGCGAACTCTGGCTCACGGTTATTGATCGACGCAATCGTTGGCTACCCGCCCTGCGGCTTCCCGAACCCATCAACCTGCCCGGTTACACCAGTACACAGCCCAGTATAGGCTTCGATGAGGCCATTGAAGGTCCTGTATTGTGGTTCGCCAGTGATCGCCCCGGTGGAAAGGGCAAACTTGATTTATGGAGCCTGCCCCTTGACACCAATTATTTTTGTCCCTGTAACCTTCCCCTGTCCGGCAAAAAAATTGTTGAACTACCTGATTTTCAATTACCTGTAAATCTTGAAAACGTGAATACCCCGGAAAACGACGGCACTCCGTTTTACTTTGCCCCCACTCAAAAGCTGTATTTTAGTTCAGATGGCCTGCCGGGATTGGGCGGGTACGACATTTACACTTCAGAAAAAGTTAACGGCGCCTTTTCTACACCACAGAATGCCGGGCCCGGTCTCAATACCAGCGCCAACGACTTGTATTTTCATTTGAAACCGGACGGTCTAAACGGTTACCTCAGCAGCAACCGAAAAGGGGCATATTATCTGGATGAGAAAACCAAGGCAGCCTGTCATGACATTTTTTCATTCAAACTTCCAGCGCCCGAATTGCCCGCTCCGCCCCCGGTGGACACATTGCCAACAATCGTCGAAAAAAGTCCGGATCCAACCCCTGCCCCACCCACACTGCCGGTTTACCAGCCAAAATTGACGGATTTCAACGGTATGCCGCTTTATTTTGACAATGACGAGCCCGATAAACGCACCCGTCGGACGAGCACCCAAAAGAGTTATGAAGAAACCGCACAAACTTATCTCGAACGCCAGGTGGAATACCGGAATCGTTTTGCGGTAAATTTGGACAGTGTAAGCTCTGATCTGGCTGAACAACAAATAGACGATCTATTCGAAAATGAAATACGCCGGGGATACGACCAGCTCGGCCAACTTTCCGATTTGCTCCTTACCCACCTGCAAAATGGAGCGGCCATAGAAGTGCTTATCAAAGGATTTACCAGTCCACGGGCCGAAAGCGACTACAATCTTAACCTTGGCAAACGCCGGATCAGCAGTGTCCGCAACCATTTTGAAACCTGGTCTGAAAGTGCTTTGCAGCCTTATCTCCGCGCTGGAAAATTAAAAATAACCGAGACCAGTTTTGGCGAAACCACCGCACGTGCGACCGTCAGCGATAAACTTGCCGACGAGCGTAATTCCATTTACCACCCCGATGCTGCCCGGGAAAGAAGGGTGGAGATTGTGGAGGTTAGGGAGCAGAAATGAGGGACTTGCCTACCTTCGCGGCGAGATCAACATCATGAAAAAAATATCGCTGCTGCTTGCTACGCTGTGCGTCGCTGCCTGCAACCGACACATCAACCATCCACCAAAAATGGCGCATTTTACCATCCCTTTCGAGAAAAACGAAAACCAGACACTCACTTACCACGAAGCCATCGCATGTTACGAGAAAATGGCCGCTGCGTATCCGGCAACTTTCAGATTGACAACGGTTGGTAGTACGGACAGTGGAGAACCGCTTCATGTCGCGTTACTCAACACAAGCGGGGAGTTCGATCCAGAAAAGATCCGCCAGTCCGGCAAACGCATTTTGTTGATAAACAATGGAATACACCCCGGGGAACCGGAAGGTATTGATGCAACGATTCTTCTACTGCGCGATTATCTGGAAAAGCCAGAACTTCAAAAGGCGCTGGAACATTTGGTACTGGTAATCATTCCGGTGTATAATGTGGATGGCTGCCTGAACCGGGGGGCTTATTCCCGCGCCAATCAGGACGGCCCTGAATCCTATGGTTTCCGGGGAAATGCACGCAATTACGACCTCAATCGTGATTTCATAAAATGTGATTCGCGCAACGCACGCACGTTCAATGAAATCTTCACGACCTGGCTGCCCGATATTTTTGTGGACAATCACACGAGCAATGGCGCTGATTATCAATATACTATGACGCTCATTGCCACCCAGCACAACAAACTGGAGGCGCCATTGGGCCAGTTTTTAGAAAAAACTATGCTGCCCGAACTCTATGCTGACATGAAAGGGCGGAACTGGGAAATGATCCCGTATGTGGATTCGCCCAAAGAAACACCCGACTCTGGTATCGTTGGCTTTTGCGACTACGGTCGGTATTCCACGGGTTACGCCGCATTGTGGAACACCATTGGTTTTATGCCTGAAACCCACATGCTTAAACCTTTTAAAGACCGCCTGTGGAGCACTTATCATTTCATGGATGTGGTGGTGCAATTCATGGCCCGGCATATTCCTGAAATCCGTGATGCACGCGCCAAAGCCTGGGAAACTACCCGCAACAAGCCGGAGTTCGCGCTAGACTTTGTGATGGATCAGAAGAAGCATGACAGCATACTGTTCAAAGGTTACGCAGCAAAATACAAGCCATCAGAAGTGAGCGGACTGCCCAGGCTTTGGTACGATCAAAAGGAGCCCTACGAGAAGCAGATCTCCTATTACAATTATTTCAATCCATCCTTAACGGTGGCTAAACCCGCTGCGTACATCATTCCGCAGGCCTGGGAAAATGTGATCGAACGGCTGAAAATCAACGGCGTAGAAATGAAACAACTCTCTGAGCCAATTGAGTTGGAAACTGAAACCTACTTCATTAAAGACTTTAAAACCCGCAATGCCTGGGAAGGCCACTATTACCACCACGGGGTTAGTTTGGAGAAAAAGTCGCTCAAACGCAAGTTCAGCAAAGGTGATTTTGTGATCCTCACCAACCAGATTGCGAACCGTTACCTGCTGGAAACACTGGAACCCAACGCACCGGATTCCTGGTTTGCCTGGAATTTCTTTGAGCCTGTACTGATGCAGAAGGAATATTTCTCTGCCTACGTTTTTGAAGATCTGGCCGCACAATTTTTAAAAGAAAACCCGGCAATCCAAGTCGAGTTGGACACCAAACGCAAGGCAGAACCCGAGTTTGCCGCAGACAGTGTAGCGCAGCTGGATTGGGTTTATCGCAAATCACCCTGGTACGAACCGACACACCGCATGTATCCCGTAGCTAGACTGACGAAAGCCAGGGATCTTCCTCTTGGGAAATAGTTATTGGCCG
Organism: Saprospiraceae bacterium; assembly: GCA_030645295.1. Taxonomy (GTDB): domain Bacteria; phylum Bacteroidota; class Bacteroidia; order Chitinophagales; family Saprospiraceae; genus M3007. The sequence continues at coordinate 19,751 of JAUSMG010000106.1, forward strand.
CCCGAACGGGAAGCCGGACCAAAGCCATCAAAAATTGGCTTAACGGTCAGAGAGTCAATGGGTTGAATTGGTTGGGGTTGGAAAGGCCGCCCCGGACGCAGGCGAGTCAGCGAGTCGTTCAGGGAATTTTGTGCCTCCATTAAAAGCAAAGAATCAACAGTCTGTTCAGCTGTTTGCAACAAGGCTTCCAGGCATTCGGCGCTCTTCTTTTCTTTAAAAGCAATGACCCGTTCTGCCACTTTCTCCTGGACGATCGCTTCTTTGTCACCGAAGCAGGAAGCCAACAGCAGTGTACAAAAGCAAGCAGCCGGGACAAACGCCGTTCGGAAAAAATATTTTGTTGTCATTTTTAGGGACAAATGTTGGTGATTTTTGTGGGAAACCCAGCCATCGATCGTTTAAGGATTTTTTTTTCTGAACAAAATTCAGCAGGATGCCCCAAAAGGGTCAATCAGATTCACCCAACATTAGAATTTTAGGCATCTCAAGGAATAAGTTTTATTCGGCGAATTTTTGCCGTAAAAAAAATGATATTTTTTCGAGGTGGGGCTTGTAGAATTTAAAACAAGCCGTATCTTTGTGCTGTTGGAAGCATTAAATGAAATGCATTCTGACATTAAGTTATTCAATTCTTCACCACTCAGGTGTCTTTTTAAGAAGTTTTCATTTGGTTTTTTGGGGTTATACAGGGTGCTGCTGATTCTTCAGTTAGTGCCCTGTTTTTTTATGCCCTTTATGGAAAACTATTCTTCACACGTTCCTGAAAGCCCGTTTTTGGTCTAAATACCAGAATCGGGCTTTTTCATGCCTTAACGCGTAATGCGCTTACATTTGCCTCTCTTTTAATTTATGCTTGACATGAAAAAAACAACACTGCCCCTTTTTACAGCATTTTTACTCGCTCCGTTTTTCTGCCTGGCTCAACTGCTTCCATTTCCCTATGCCATTCAGAAAGAAGCAACAGGCGACACTGCGATGGTCGTTTCAGCCCATCCTTTGGCCACTAAAGTTGGACTGGATATTTTGAAAAAAGGCGGCAACGCTATTGATGCAGCCGTAGCCATGCAGTTCGCACTTGCCGTGGTATATCCACAGGCGGGAAACATTGGCGGAGGCGGTTTTTTGATCTATAGGGATGCCAAAGGCAAAAAAACCCTGGCACTCGATTACCGCGAAATAGCCCCAGCGGCTGCAACGGAGAAAATGTACCTCGACTCTGCAGAAAATGTGATCCAGAATAAAAGTCGCCTCGGCGCTCTTGCATGCGGAGTACCCGGTACCGTGGACGGTATGTGGCAGGCGCAATTTTACCACGGTCGGCTCAATTGGGGCGAAGTGGTTACACCCGCCATTGAACTTGCTGAAAATGGCTTCCAGATCACGGAGCAAGAAGCCAATCAATTGAATGTCGAGAAATTGACCTTTGCCCGCCACTGCAGCCTAAGCCCTGCATTCGTGAAATATGAAGGCTGGAAAGCAGGTGAATGGCTCATTCAAAAAGAGCTTGCCCAAACCTTGCGTCGAATCGCAGGCGATGGTCGCGATGGATTTTACTCTGGCGCGACCGCAGTGCTCATTGTCAAGGAGATGGAGAAAAAGGGGGGACTTATTACATTTGAAGACCTCAAAGCCTATAAGAGTGTATGGCGGACTCCCCTCGAATTTGATTATAAAGACATGCATGTCATTACCATGCCGCCGCCCAGTAGTGGGGGCATCATCCTGCGTCAACTTCTGGGCATTGTGGGTAATTATCCGCTAAAATCCTACGGGTTCCAATCTGCAGCTGCCATACACCTGATGGCCGAAGCAGAACGCCGCGCATTTGCGGACCGCGCTGAACACATGGCCGATCCCGACTTTTGGAAAGTACCCGTTAAAACGCTGACCGATTCCGCGTATCTCATATCGCGCATGGTAAACTTTAAGGCAGATACGGTCACGGATAACTGGGATGTCTGGGCCAGGAGAATCCAGGAAAGTGAAGAAACCACCCACTATTCCGTAGTGGACAAAGAGGGCAATGCGGTGTCTGTGACCACGACTTTGAACGACCGTTACGGATCACACACCGTTGTTGCAGGCGCAGGGTTTATCCTCAACAACCAAATGGATGATTTTAGTGCAAAACCCGGCGCACCCAACCTCTATGGCGCGGTAGGGGGCAAAGCCAACGCCATTGCGCCCTGCAAACGCCCGCTCAGCAGCATGACCCCGACCATTGTGACCAAAGGCGGGAAAAACTGGCTTGTACTGGGCACACCTGGTGGCACGACGATTCCGACCAGTGTTTTTCAGGTGATGGTCAATGTATCAGAATTTGGCCTCACACTGCCTGAAGCGGTTCAAGCCAAACGATTTCACCACCAATGGAAGCCCAATCAAATCTCGCTGGAAGAAGGCTGCTTGTCAGAAGAAGTTGAGGCTAAACTGAGGCGTATGGGACATCGCATCAACTATCGTGAACCCATTGGCCGCGTAGAAGCCATTATACGCCTGCCCAATGGAAAGTGGCAAGGTGTGGCCGATGGGCGGGGCGATGACGCGGCTGGAGGGTATTGAATTTACATCTTCACCACCCGATGCACCCAATATTTCCCGCCCGAATTATCCGCAATCCGGAGTAGATACACACCTTGTGGAAGACCTGAAAGACTTAAAGTAGCTAGGCCACCTATAAAGTCTAATTTCTTGGACACCAGGATCTTACCTTCAATATTGGAGATATGAATTTCAGTGGCTCCAGAAAAATCCCTCAACCCAATGTTTAATACATCGCGCACAGGATTTGGGTAGGTTTTGACCGCCAGAGTCAAATCTGAAGTGCCTACCGTGCCATCGCAGTTATTGTCAATGCCGTCTAAAACCTCTATCGCATCGGGATTAACAGCGGCGTTGTCGTCATCACAGTCCAAATTGTTGTCGGCATAACCGGAAGGAGGTGTACCAGAACAGTCAAATTTGGTCAGATCATTGCTTCCAAAGCCGTCGCCATCAGTATCAATATAGTAAAGAAATAAGGGTAAGTCCTCATCTACCTCAGTATCGCAGTTATTGTCAATTCCGTCACAGATTTCGATGGCGTTGGTGTTAATGGCAGCATTGGTATCGTCGCAGTCATTTGAGTTGGCTACAAACCCGACTGGTGCAATTACATGGCAGGTAGAGGTGAAGACGTCAGCATCGCCATCGCCATCGCCGTCCGCATCTGCAAAAAAGGTATTGATCTGTATCTCGTCATCGATCAGGCCATTACAGTTATTGTCCAACCCATCACACAACTCTGCCGCGCCTGGGTAGCTGGCTGCATCCAGGTCATAACAATCCGTGCTATCGGTCACAAAACCAGCTGGAATCGATGCCAGACAGGAATAGAGCGGATTGCTAAGATCACCATAGCCATCACCGTCAAAATCCTGGTACCAGGTAGTAAATACCAGTCCTTCATCCGTTTGTTGATTACAGTCATTGTCAACGCCATCGCATATTTCGGGAGCGCCCGGATATACCGAGGGATTGTTGTCGTCACAATCCTGCGTTACATCATACCCGTCGGCGTCCTGATCATTGTAGTAAAAGTAGGATTTGGCTTTGTAGAATGCCGCTGTACCGACTTTTGCGCCAATTCTCCTGCCTGGAATATCGTCTTCGGGTGGGTGTATCCCGCCCCAGATCCGGGAGAGGCTTGTTTGGTCGGAGGCATCGCGGTAGGTAGCCCACTGTAGGGTCACGTCCACACTGGGCCCCTTTTCAACGCCAAGAAAGCCGCTATTGGCCGCAATATGATATTCACCCATGCCCCCGGGAAAATACTCATCACCCGTGAGCAATGTAATCGATTCTGCTGCTGAACGGGAATAAGTAGAGTGGCCAGATATGTACCCTGCAAAAGGTGGGGTCACAAAGGTTTTTCGCTGAAAGGGCCAAAATTTTTCCGCCAAAATCCAGCCTACACCAGCGATGTCAAGGACAGGGTTTGAGATGGAGTCAAATCCTTGCCAGGTATAGAATTTGATCTTACCGACATGCTGGTTGTTGGCGCCCGCCAATGCATCACCCATTTCAACTTGTTCGATATAGCCTGGAACAAGTTGAATCCCTGCAACATCGAAATTTAGTTTTGCCGGGTCACTGCTTTGTCCCCGGTCTGCCATATAACGAAGCGCGGTGATCGGGCGCGTCCCATCGTACCAGCCTTTAATGCCCCACGCAGCAATTGCTGCATCGTGCATTGCGCCGCCTAGGGTGAAATAGGCTTTCAGGTCATATTCGAGTGAATCCAACACCAGTACGCTCCCGTTGTACTTGCGAACAAAATCAGGATGGTCCATCACATTGTTCAGAATGGAAAACCAGTGGCCCGGTGGGGTTTCGGAGTTAGGGCCATCGGCCCAGAATTGTGCCAGCACCCGGGTATAATCCCCCCGAGGCACAATTTGTGGCTGGTAAGGCTGGCCGGTTTTAGGATTGATCGGGTGGCCATTACTTGGTCCTCCACCCTCTGTTTTGTAAAAATCTTTGTATTCCTGGAAGGTTGTTGGCAAATACGGCGTATCCCCGATCGAAGCGGGTGATATGTCCCAAAGCACATTATCTTCCGTTGTAAGGTGGGAGGACCAAATAGACACCAAATTGAAATTCCATTTGTAATCTTCCGAAGTACCGCCACCGTCAATGGTATCCAAAAATGCATTGGGGCCCGGATCATGATATACTGGCCAGTCCACGCCGTCTCTTTCAAAAACTGTTTTTTGTGAATCCGTCATCGCAAAGGGCGCCACCCTACCCCACTCCGGGCTCTGGAATTTTTGAAGCGCAGGGATTGGGTTACCATTTTGGTCCACGGCATTGGTCAGGATCAATGGTTGCCAGCGGTTAGGATCCACCATAGTAGGATTGCCTGCACTGTCGGGCCTCATGGGTGGATTTTCGGGATCGTAGTCAATATAGGCATAATTCCCGGTTTCGTTTGCGCCATCAGACAAACCATAAAAAGATACGCAATCGGCGATGTAATTGCCTAACGCAGCCGGGTCGCCAGGCTGATAAAAATTGGACGTAAAAGTCCAGTCATAGCCCAGTTCAACCATCAGATTTCTGAAACGCTGGATGCTGGCAGGGGCATTTGGGGAGTTTTGGAAGCGTCTGACCAAAAGCCTGTAGGCTGCGAAACTGATCGCTTTTTCGCGGGCGGCCTTCAGGTCAGCGGGCATTGGCACGCCATCAAACTGGCAGGTGAAAGTACCGATTGTCTTTCCCAAAAGGTAAGTGTCGGCGCTCAGCGTGTCGTATACTGCCCAGGCATCCCACATGGCCATAGATACATGAAAAAGGTTGCGAGCCTGTACTGGAGGACGGGCTAAATCCTCGCGGATCGCTTGAAGCATTGCTTCATTCCAGCGGCGTGCGACAGATTTTTGTTGGGCACTTAAATCATTGATATTCAGCAATAAAAGCAGGAAAGGCAGCAGTGCGAAGTAGATTATTTCTTTCATAAAAGGTTTTGTCTTACTGGAAAAAACGGTTTGGAATGGAACAAAGCAAGCCCTCACGCGCGCATGGGGACAAAGAAAGGCAAGAACACCGAGTAAAATGATTAGAGTTTAATTAAAATTCCTGGCAGACGGGAGGAATTTCACGCAACGGCGTAACGGTGGAATTTCACGCAACGACGCAACGGCGTAACGGTGGAATTTCACGCAACGACGCAACGGCGTAACGGTGGAATTTCACGCAACGACGCAACGGCGCAACGGGGGGATTTCACGCAACGACGCAACGGCGCAACGGTGGAATTTCACGCAACGTCGCAACGGCGCCACGGGGGGATTTCACGCGACGGCGCAACGCTGTGGACTCACGTTGCGC
>JAUSMG010000127.1 GCA_030645295.1 Saprospiraceae bacterium
AACTTTTCTACCTGTTTTTCAAGTGTGATACACAGACCGGCGATAAGATACAGGCGCCCCTGCGCTGGTTTGAACAGGTAGCAGAAGGCATTGAGGTGGTTTATATCAAGCCCTTTTGGCCTTGGGAACGATAAAATAGACTTGTTGCGGCGGGAGGCTTTTTTTACAACCAACGCGCCCCACCGCAACAAGTCTTATGTAATTGGCTGAAAACCCACCCAATACGAAAGCAAAATCCACGTTCTTTGCGCCAGCAAATTCAATTTTCTCCATGCAAAAAAAGTCAAATCGCCGTACATTGGCCTACGTACTCTTCGCTCTGCTGCTGCTTTCGGCAGTTTTTTATGCTATTCAACCGTATTTGAACAAAAAGCCAGACATTCCCACGCCTCCAAAAACTGAAACGCCCAGGCCCAACATTCCACAAATTAAAGTGCCTGATTTCAACCCGGATTCAGCGTTCCTATTTGTAAAAAAGCAAGTAGATTTTGGTCCGCGGGCGCCCAATACCCCTGCACACCAAAAATGTGCGGCGTGGCTTGTCAAAGAGTTCAAGCGCTATGGATTTGTAGTCATTGAACAAAAATTGCAGGCGCCCTACTACAAGGGCGGTACGTTCAATGGAGTGAATATCATTGCCCAGTACAAACCGGAACTTCAAAAGCGGATCCTGATCGCGGCACACTGGGACAGCCGGAATGAGGCAGACAAAGACACCAAGGACGTCAATAAACCCATTGATGGGGCCGACGACGGAGCAAGTGGCGTGGGTATCCTGCTTGAACTCGCCCGCACCCTGCACAACAACCCTATGGATATGGGCGTGGACCTGATCTGCTTTGATCTGGAAGACAATGGAGATGATAAAGGGGCCCAGGACACCTGGTGCCTTGGCTCACAGTATTGGGCTAAAAACCTCCACCGTCCCAATTATTCGCCCTATTCTGCCATACTTCTGGACCTGGTGGGTGCGAAAGGCGCCCGTTTCTACAAAGAAGGCTTTTCGAGGGACGTTGCGCCTCAAACGGTGGAAAAAGTGTGGAATAAGGCCCACTCCCTGGGTTATGGCGAATATTTTGTTCACGAAAATCGTGGCCCCATAACGGACGACCACCTTTTTGTCATCCGTGGCGCACAAATTCCCATGATCGACATCATCAGTACGCCCAACGAAGGAGACCACCCCTTCGGCGCCCACCACCATACCCATAACGATAATATCAATATTATTGACAAAAAAGTCCTGAAAGCCGTAGGCCAAACCATGACGGCAGTGATCTATGAGACTTATAATGGGGTGTTATAAATGGTTCGATTGACCCGATTGGTTGGGAATAGATAACTACTCCTTCCTTGCACAAAGGGAAAAGGAAAGTCTCTTACCACTTCAAATCGAATCAATCATTCAATCGAATCAATCTATCAATTGAATCAGTGCCATTTATCCAGTGCTCTGTGCTCGTACTTTTCCATGGCATAAAGCAAGCCGGGAACGGTGTCGGAGGCAATGCAAAGTCGGCGGTTTTGCTCCTTTAGAAAGCCATTTTCAACCATGTTGTCGAGCATGTGAAGCAGCGGATCGTAATAACCTCGAAGGCTAAGCAAGCCGATGGGCTTTTCATATTGCCGGAGTTGTGCCAGGGTGAGCGCTTCAAAAAGCTCATCCATAGAGCCATAACCGCCAGGCAGCGTAATAACCCCATCCGTATTGCGGATAAGCAGATCTCGGCGTTCGGACATGGTATTGACCATGATCATATCTTTCACGCCGGGATGCCCCAGTTCGAGGCCATGGAGTTGATGGGTAATGATGCCAGTGATCGGACCGCCTTCGGACAGTACCGCGTCAGCGAGCACCCCCATGAGGCCTACACTTCCGCCGCCGAAAATGACCCGGATATTTCGTTTAGCAAGCGTCTTGCCGAGTTCAGTGGCTGCTTCCGCAAACCATGGGTGATTTCCTTTATTTGCGCCGCAATAGACTGCAATTGAATTCATAAGCGAGAATGCGTTAATTTTGTGACGCAAACCTCGCATAATTTTACTCAAACCGATTCATTCATGAACATTCTTCGTGCTGCGCTTCCCGCTTTTGCGCTTTTTGTCCTTTTTTCCTGCGACAAAGCCAAGACGCCTGTTGATCCTGATCCAGTTTTTGAAATTAGGGTTAAAAACGACCATTTCGAAATTCAGGCAAAATATGCGCTGTTCCTCTCCAACGCTGATGGCGAAACCGTTGCTTTTCGATGGCTTCCGAGCGAAGACACCGCTCAAATTCAAGTGCCCGGCAGTAATCCCAACGACCGATTCGACTGCACGATTTTGAAATTGACCACCCTCGAAGCGCCTGGCTCAGGCGTAAAAGACACCACCTTGGCACTCACTACTTACACCAATTTGTCAAGTGGACAGCAAATCAACCTTCGCGACCTTTTTTTCAAACAGGCCACGATGTTGAAGTTCACACTTACGGGCTTTACTTCCCTTGATTCGGTGGTGGTTTCGGATGCGCTCACCTTTTCCCGCCCCCATGCAAACAACAATTATTACGGCGAATATTTGGTGAACAACACGGGCAGTTTCTGGATGCGTGTACTGGTGAATGGAGAGCCTTTCTGGCGCTTTTTAATTTTCAATAATGCAGGGGAAACATTGGATGCCAGCACGATAAACGTGATGCAACTGCTTAATATCTTTTCACCTCCGCGGAATTTGGGATTTCCTTTTGTAAGCACCTGGAATTACAAGTTGGACGGGGTGATGGACACCTCAAACTATAAATTTTTTCCACTTAGCGATTATATCCGTGCTCCTGGAGGAACGGTGCCTGTATACAATTCCCAGCAAGTTTTTGAACCGGTGAACAACGACGTTTTTGACCCCAACCGGCCTTACATAGACCTGTTCAGGCTTCAGACCTTTGGACCTGCGGGCGTAGCAGACGGCTATACTTACATTAGTGACAATTTCTACCCGGCGGTTCCGCCTTCGCTATCAGAACCTGCCTTCGATCTTACTTCTACCATTCTGGCCAACAACCGATCGGTGGCGGTGACCTGCATTGGCGACTTTGATTTGCTGGCATTTTCTCGCACCCGCACAGGTACGCCCAATATCCAGTGGGAGGTGATCACCAAACCGGCCAATGGTATTGTCCTTTATACCTTGCCCGACGTGCCAAATGCCTTGGGCGACCTTTATCCCAGCCTGAAAAACTATGATTTCAATACACAAGTGCGTGCTCGGGCCGAAAAGTATGAGCGTTTGAATTATGAAGAGATCGTGCGCAAACGGCTGGAAAACACTGACCCATTGTGGCAGGCACGGGGCGGGTATTTGGGAAGGGAGGAGAGTTTTTAGGGCTGCGTCAAGCCAGCTTCACACCAATTTTAGCACTCGCTTCGAAAGGCAAATCATCGCTCCATATTGGATTCAGCACTAGGCCATCCAGTTCATCCGCATCCCCGTTTCCGAGTACACCGTCGTTTTGGATGTCAAAAGGACTTTTTCCAAACCTGGAATAAGGCTCAGCGCTGACGTATAATTTGTCGAAGAATTCCCGCTCAAAATAGAACTGGCTGGTCAGCAGTTCTTTTTCGCCAATCATTACTTTGAAGTGAATGTGCGGGGTGTTGTTGTTGAATGGCTTGATTATTTGATCACCGCTGTTGCTAAGCTCGGCTGCGCCATAAGGTAGGCATAGATGGCCTGCAACTGATCCTCATCGAATTTGCCGATTTCTTTCCAAGGCATGAATTTGTTGTTGAGTTCTTTGCCCAAAGGGGTGATGCCCGTGTGCATCGTTATCAAAAAACCTTCAGCGCCCCAACTTGGCAAATTGCCTCCGGGACTGAGGTTTGGCCCCATCGGCGCTTCAGGATTAGGGTCTTTCCCGCCATTGAGTTGCGGCCCGTGGCAGGAGCGGCAGCCGCTGATTTTCACCAGATAATCGCCGTATGCTGCGGTTGCTCCACGTACCGGGGCATAGTGGGATGGTTTGGCATGATCTATCGTTTCTGCATTCAAGGCATTGCCAAATGCACCGATCTGAAAAAGAACATCGCAGAGGAAAGTGGTCTTGGGCGATTCCCAGGTTTGGGCTACGGCCGGAAGGGTTTTTAAATATGCGATGATTTGACCGGCGTGCTCGTCACTCATGTATTGATAATCTTTGGAGGGCATGATGAGCAGGGGGTTGCCGTCTTTGCCGACGCCGTGGCGGATGGCGCGGTCCCAATCGAGGTCGGAGTAACTTTTGCACACATCGCCCGGGGTTAGGTTTGGAGCGTGGATAAAACCCAGGTCAGGAGTACTGAAGAACTCCGTTCCGGCCATATTCTCTCCGTGGCAATTGGAGCACAACGCAGCCGCCCATTTTTCTCCTGCTGCCACCGAGGCCGAGTCAGAGGGGATCACCATGGCCTTTGGCTGCACATCGTATTTTTTCGCAAGCCGATTTTGGGCGGTGCTGCGAAGGTAAAAAGCTGTTCCGGCAAAAACCAGAAGGAGTAAGGCGAGGATTCCGCCGATCCATTTGAGTATCTTTTTCATGTTGTAGGAGAAAGTTTTAGTAAAAGCTAGAATTGTTTCATTAATGCTGGCGTAGATGCCAATGTGTCGTAAAAGTCTGCTCCTGCAAATCCAACAAAAGCAACGATGAGATGAGTTGACAAAAAGTCAACATGAATACTCAATTGAAAGTAACAGCCTGACCCTGGCGAATCGTGTGATCGGCTTTATGCATGTTCTTTTTGAAATGAATTGCCATCCACAAAAAAGCAAGCCCCCATGTCAGATTGGCGATAAACTGCATCATTTGCCCTGGTGAACCTATCATCAAAAAGCCGAGCGTCATCACGATGCCTGACCATTTTGGCAAGGTTGTTTTGTCTTTCCAAATGGCTATGGAAAGAAGGATCAGTGCCAATATCCAAACGACGCTTCCTACAATTAGAAAAGTCATTTGCAATCCGCCTTCCATCGCTGCAAAGTGCGTCGCTTGCGTTGCTTCCGACAAGTGTAGTTGTCCGAGTGCGGGAAACATAAAATACAAAACAGAAAACATCCCGAAACCGATGGCAACATGTACCATAAAGGGTACAAAACCCCAGAAAGCCAGATTTTCAAAGCGACTATTGCGGAGGGCAAGGTAGATGGAGAGCACCCCGAACATTTCAAAGAAAACCCCAAAAAGCCCGCGCATCGCCCAGATTTTGTAATTTTCTGTGGTGACGAAGCGGGCGAATTCGTCAGGTTTGTCGGCTGCTTCAAAATACAGCCCTTCTTGGGGAATAAGGAGGTCGCCAAATGCGAAAATAAGAGCGCCAGCAAATGCGGCGAAAAAGCCAAATAAGATTCGATTGTTCATATCAAAGATTGTTTTGCAATGAAGAATGGAATAAGTTCCTTGAACCGATAGGTCAATTAACCGTAATAACCTGACCCTGGCGAACACTCTGATGAGATTGAGACAAAGATTCTGGCAGCGGTACTTTTTTAGCCGCGCCCGTCATTTTTGCAATGCCCGCTCCAATCCCAAAGATCACATCCTGAAGCCAATAAGGCATCCCGGCAAAGCGATATTCACGACGCAATTTATAGAACATATACATCGCGGGCAGTAGCGATACCTTCTCCCAATCACCGCCATTTTTCATGGCATCATCGCCCATGGTTTGCAGCATCCATTCGATATTGAGCGCAGGCTCATACCAGAATTTCGCCACCAAAGGCTCGGTCGCGCTGCCGTTGACAAATGAGTGCGACTCCCCGGGTTGAACAAGGATTGTTTCGCCAGCATGGGCAACAACTTCCTTACCATTCACCATGGCGACCATCTGGCCGCTGATGACTTCAAAGCCTTCTGTTTGAAGCATGTGTTTGTGCGCACCAGGGCCTTTTTTGCCAGGAGCAAAAGTCATAATGCCTTCGCTGCGTTGGCCATTGGTCTGTTCGCGGGCATCGTTGAATTCGAGTTTTTCTCCAATTTTGTGGAGATCAATTGCTTTTTTCATAAAGAGGAAGTTTTTTAGTTACTCGCGACCAGGCGATTCCAATTCGCCCGGTCGCGACGGTGGATTGTTATTTCAAAATCAACTTCTGCGTTTTTACGCCAGTTTTGGTATGGATATCAACCCAGTAAAGGCCCGCTGGATGGTTTTGACGTCGCCAAATGAGCTCGTGTTTGCCCGGCTCCAATGCGCCGAAATTTTGAGAAAAAACAAGCTTGCCGGTAGCATCGAGTACTTGAACATGCACAGGGGAAGCGTTTTTCAAGAAAAAATCAATGCGGGAAAAATCCACGGCGGGGTTGGGGGAAAGACTGAATTCCGTCAAATCGCTGAGGTGTTCTTTTGTGGCAGAAACTGCGCCATCAAAGCGCAAAACCCTGCCCAAACCGAGTTCCGTTACATACAGGTTTCCCTTACCGTCGAGCGCCATGCCCGGTGACAAGTCGAAATTGTCGGCGATCACTTCGCGCGAGCCATCTGGGCGCAAGCGCCAAACTTTAGCCGAATTGGGGTCGAAATTGAAGATACTGAGGTCAAAAGTGCCGATCTGCAAGGCGTACAAATCACCCGTGTTGGCGTTGAGCGTCAGGTCAGTTAACATAGTAAAGCCCGTAGCATGGGTTGTTACTATGCCGTTTGGACTCACTTCAAAGATGGAGGCAGAACCTTCGAGGAAGGGGAAGCCTGTAAGGTTGCTAACATAAAAACCGCCCCCAGGCTTGGCAATGATGCGGGTAGGAACGGCATCATAATATGGCGGCCCCACCGGAGTTGGATTGGCTATCGGGCCAAATTTGCAGAGCACTGAGCGCTGTCCAGCTGCATCCACCTTCACAATACCGTTGAACCCGGCATCTGCTATGTACCAATTGCCATTAGCATCCACAACTCCCGTGTAAGGGTTGGAGTCTGGCATATCGGGTGGCTGGTTTTGATAGACAAAATCGGCAATGATTACTGAGCCAACAGCATCAGCGACCGTGAGCGGTTGTGATTGGCCGGGCACAAAACCCGTCAGGTCAAAAATCAGGACTCCACCGTCAATGGGCGAAAAAACGCCCAGTCTGTTGTTTGGCAAGGCGGTGGTATGCCAAGGGCCAACGCTTTCCTGGCTGGTGGTGTCAAAAAAAGCAGGTAAGCCAACGACCACCGGGAGCAACGCGCCGTCAGGTTGGAGAATGGACACTGCGCCGTCATCGAACCCGTAGCCCGATTCAACAACCCAAAGGCGGCTTTGGGCATCTATTTCCAGACCATTTGGGAGGCGCAGGCTGTCGGCTACGACGGTGTACGTTTGGGCGGAAACGAGGTTTCCGACAAGAATGAAATGTAGGAAAAAGAAGGTTCTCATGTCAAAATATGGTTTTGAAAGAAATGAATAATAGGGATGAAAAGAGGCTGTCTCATAAGTCAGTAATTGTAGAAGGTTTGACCTTTCTAACAAATAATATTTGCTTTAGATGATATTAAACTTCCCTAAAGTTTATAATTTTCGGGAAATTTGTGCTTTCATCAAATTAAATTTTCCGCACTTATCCAACCACAATCCTGCATTGACTTATGAGACGGCCTCTTTGGGCGAGGTTATTTATCAAGGCTTACTTGCCTACTTCTGGCATGAACATTATCGGCGTGATCGAGTCAAATTCTAGTTTCCAGACACCCTTGATTTTGCGCAACACAGCCTTGCCTTTGGTTTTACCGCCTACCTGCTGGCCACCTATTTTGATGTCGGCTTCTGAATCTCATACGGCCAGGCCGATGTCGTTGGAGAGCATACGCACCTGCACGTTTTCGTACTTGAGCTTCGGGGCTTCGTCAGCAACTTTCATAAAGCCGTCCCAGCCTTCGCGGAGGGCTTTTTTGCCGAAAGTGCTGTTGCCAGCAGGGTCTATTTCTGCCGCCTTCTCGGTGTAGCCAGCCCAGCCTTTTTCGTAGTTGTCCGAAATAAAGGCCCCGTAGATGTTGTCAATGGCGGCATGGACAGCCTTGGCATTGGGGTTGGTAGAGCGGCTACCGATCCAAATTAATCCGCCGGCTTTGGCGTTCAATTGGAAGCAAAAGCGAGAAGTGCAAGGGTGCTAAAAATTGTGTTTTTCATAGTGTGATGAAAGTTTCAGAGTGAAAGTGAGATTGTTTCGTTCGTTTCATAGTACAAAGGTGGGGCTGCTGCCGGGCTGTAGTAATGCGCAGGTTTGCGTAAATGGGCTACGCAGATTTGCGTAATATTTTATCGTTATTAGGCAGACTTTCTGTAATCTTTCCAAATCAAGATGCTCCATGCAACTCCCAAAATTTGGATGCCTGAATACGCAAGCGAATTGGAAAGGTTGTCAAAATGGTAGGTTCCGTGCAGCACATTTTGGTACATGAAGAAGAAGGGCACCACTACAAGGAGGGTTGCGAAACGGAGCCATTTAGGGAAAAAAGTCCCCAGGCTGACGAGCAACATGGCAGGCACCAAAGGCAAGATGATCGTAGCCATTTTTTCCTCATTGATGGCGTTTATCGAGCTGGAAGCAAACGAAACCCCGTAGGAGATTCCCAGCAGCGAAAACCCTCCTGCCACGATATTACTGCCCTTTGAGCCGACATAACGACTGGCCAATACGCTCGCCATGATGGCCAACGAATCGCCGCATTGCCACATGGTCATTTGCCAAAAACTTTCCGGCGGAAAAAATGAACCTGCAAGTCCAAAGGCAAAGTTGAGCACATAACCCACAGTCATGACTTTCAACATTAAGCTGACATCGCTTTTTTGACTCATGATGCTACTGGTTTAATCTTGAAAATATTTTTGCTCCCGATGGCCCAACCAAACACAATGACCCCGAACTATTTGCTGCAAATGACTACACCGAACCCAGGTGCGTTGAGTTTTTTCAGGGTTGTCTTTTGAAACCCGACCTTCTTTGTAAAAGCGTCCACTTCTGGGTGGGTGTATGTTTTTCCCCCGGCCTGGTGCAGCAGGTTCAAAGCCATGTATGCGGTGGTTGATTTGGACAATTGCGAACTGCCGCCAATGCCCCTGATTTGGTCAAGGATCACATAGATGCCTCCTTCGTTCAAGGCGCCGCAAATCTTGCTCGCAAGTTGTTCATTTTCAGCGGGACTCAGGCCATGGATAATATTGAAAGCAAGGATAATGTCGTTGCCTTTGGGCAGCTCGTCCTTCATAAAATCGCTTGCGAGGAAACCGACCTTGTTGCCTGCACCATGTTTGGCGATACACTCATCTGTGTATTTTTTCACAGGCGGAAGGTCCACCACGGTGGCTTTCAGTTGCGGGTGTTTTTGGCACAACTCAATGCTGTAAAGCCCGTGCGAGCCGCCCAGGTCGAGTACTTTGACCGCTGATTTGGAGACGGGTATTTTGCCAGCCACTTCTTTCACATTAGTCTGCGAAATATCAATCATGGCGCGTGAAAACAGTTCCCAATCATATTCTGTCATGTTTTCCAGCATGTTCGATTGTGGGGGCTTGCCTTGACGGATAGTTTCGTCCAAGTTCAGGTAGCCTTTGTAGAGATTGTCGCAGAACAGTATAAAATGCCGAAAATTCTGCGGCGACTGCGGCGAAAGGTTTTTGTATCCCCGCTTGGTGAAAGCAAATTGGTTGCCATTTCTCTGCACATACCCGAGCGCATCAAGACAGTCGAGCACCAGTTCGCAGCCGAGTTCGCTTACGCCTGCTTCGGCGGCAATTTCACCGACTGGTTTTGGTTCTGTGGAAAGCGCATCGGCAATTTTCAACTTGACGGCGCTGCCAAGGGCAAAGCCCAAGCCTACGGACGAAGCCGCATCAACGAATGGGTGTGGGATGATGTCGTTGGCGAGAAGAATCTTCTCGATGAATGAGAACTTGTAAATCATTGGTAGATCGTTTTGTTGTTTACTTGCCTGCTTCCGGCATCGGTACTATCGGCGTAATCGAGTCGAACTCTATTTTCCACACGCCCTTGATCTTGCGCAATACGGCCATACCTTTCGTTTTGCCGCCCATTTGCTGACCGCCCACTTTTATGTCGGCTTCTGAGTCCCATACAGCAAGCGCTACGTCCTTGGTGAGCATACGCACCTGCACGTTTTCGTACTTGAACTTAGGTGCTTCGTCGGCAACTTTCATAAAGGCATCCCAGCCTTCACGGAGGTTTTTTTTGCCAAATGTTACGTTGCCCGCCGGGTCTATTTCGGTGGCCTCCTCGGTGTAGGCCGCCCAGCCTATTTCGTCGTTGCCCGTGGAGAAGGCATCGTAGGCTTCTGTGATGGCTGCATGTACAGCATTGGTCTGCGCGTTGCCGGAGCGGCTGCCCGACCAAAAAGCACCAGCTGTTTGAGCATTCAGTTGGAAGCAGACGGCAAGGAGTACGATTGTGCTGAAAAGAAAATTTTTCATAGTGTGAAAAAGTTTTAGAGTGCGAAATTAGTATAAAAATTCGTTATTTTTATACTTAAGTTGTTGAAAATTTGTTGCCTGACCCCTTGATCAATAGAAGAATTGCCCGTCCTGCGGATTGAAGACGCAGGACGGGCTGGTCTGAGTAATACTAATTCCCCGCATCCGGCATCGGAACCACCGGTGTCTGGCTGTCAAACGCGATCAGCCACTGGCCATTGACTTTGTGAACCACAGTCGCAAACTTTGACTTGCCGCCGATCTGCTGGCCGCCTTTCAATTTGACATCGCTGGTCACATCGCTTATCAGAAGCGCTACGTCCGAACCAAGAAAGGTTATCGTAGGCTTTGTCATGCTCCAGGACGGAGTGCCTTCCATCATGGTTTTGAACATCTCGTAGCCTTCTCTGATGGCTTTTGCGCCGCAAATGCTGCTGCCATCAGGGTAAATTTCGCAAGCGTTTTCGGTGTAAAACGACCACATTTTGGCTTCGTTACCGGTTTCATAGGCTTGCCAAACATCATCCCACATTTTAAGCAGGGAGGCTTCATCTTTGGAAGTTTGAGCACTGGCGTTGATGGAGAAAAGGCTCACGAAGAGCAGGGTCAAAGTGCTAAAAATTGAGTTTTTCATAGTGTGAAAAAGTTGGAAAGTGAAAGGAATGGTGTGGTATTCCGCATCGTCTGAACTGATGCGGTATTGTGTTAAAAATCAGAAACTTGCAGGGTATTTTAGACCTATAAGGTTTTTAAATCCTTATAGGTCTGGGTGGTCAATTCGGGAACACCGTGCGATGCGGCTGCATCATCGAAAGGCTTTCGCTGAAGTTGTGCCATTGGGTTTTAAACACCGAATATATCTCAGTAAAAGCATCGAGGCTGGTAAAGGCTACCCTACCAAACAGGCTGATAAACACGAGTGCGCCAAGCAGGCTGCTGGAGGCTTTGAAAGTGCCGGAATTTTTCATCGGAGAGATTGTTTTTGAAAGTGATTTTGTTCGTTCCGTTTGATGATACAAAGGTGGGGGGAACAGAAGGGAGTGGCTATGCGCAGGTTTGCGTAAAGAGGCTACGCAGATCTGCGTAATTTCAGAAATTCAGACCGGGCAGGAGCATGGGCTTTCTCGGTTTAGGTTGTTCAGTAAAAAACACCCGTTGCCAGATTCCCCCGACAACGAGTGGAGAAATGAGGTGACACCGGTGACACCTCATTTCTCCAAAAATTCAGTTACCTGCACCTGGTATTGGCATCACTGGGGTGACCGAGTCAAACTCGAGTTTCCACGCGCCGTTTATTTTGCGCAGCACGGCCATGCCTTTGGCTTTGCCACCCATTTGCTGACCACCTATTTTGATGTCGGCTTCCGAATCCCATACCGCCAGTGCCACGTCGCTCGTGAGCATGCGCACCTGCACGTTTTCGTACTTGAATTTGGGCGCTTCGTCGGCCATTTTCATAAAGCCATCCCAAGCTTCGCGGAGGGCTTTTTTGCCAAAGGTGATGCTGCCATCGGGGCCGATTTCGGCGGCCTCATCGGTGTAGGCGGCCCAGCCAGTTTCCACGTTTCCGCCCGGCATGAAGGCATCATAAGCCTTTGAAATGGCCGTGTGCACGGCGTTGGCATTGGCGTTGCCGGAGCGACTGCCCGCCCAAAGAGCACCAGCCGGTTGAGCATTCAATTGGAAGCAAAAAGCAAGGAGTGCGATCGTGCTGAAAACTGTGTTTTTCATTGTGTGGTGAAATTTTAAATGAGAAAGGAATGGTTTGTTTTGTCGTTTTGACAGCACAAAGGTGGGGCTGCTGGCGGGCAACAGTCACGCGCAGGATTGCGTAAAAGGGCTACGCAGATTTGCGTAATTTCAGTAAAAGAGGGGGGAGGGGGATTCGGTTTTTGGGGATTTGGTTATTCGTAGGCTTTACGCAGGGCATTCAAGCCTGCAAAAAGTGGAAAGGATACCAAGCGCAAAGCCAACGAATCACCAAAGCCTCCATTCCACAAATCAACCATCAAACAAGTTTATTCCGCACCGCAAACTTCACCAACCCGGCTATACCCGGCACCTCCAGTTTTTGAATAATATTGTTGCGGTGGGTATCCACCGTACGCGGGCTGATGAATAGTTGTTGTCCAATTTCGGTGCTGCTGAGTCCCTGAGTCACGAGTTTTATAATTTCCATTTCACGGCTGGAGAGCAGGGCCAGGAGCGGTGCATCAGGATTATGGGCGGGTTTGAGGAGGGTGAGCGTCACATCGCTGCTGAAGTAGGTGTCGCCGGAAGCGACACGCTGGATGGCTTCGCTGAGTTCCTCCAGAGAGGTGTTTTTGAAGAGAAACCCGCTTACGCCTTTAGCTACCGCCTCTTCTATCAATGCTTTGTTTTGTAACATGGTGAGCATGATGACTTTCACGCCTAAAAAGTCGCGCTTGATCTCAACGGTGGCTTCGAGACCATTCATCTGCGGCATTTCATAATCGAGCAGTGCTACGTTGGGCTTGGCTCCGTTGCGCAACAGTTGAACGGCTTCTTTGCCATTGGCAGCCTCGCCCACGATTTCTACAAAGTCGAGTTCTTCGAGCAAGGCCCGGAATCCTTTGCGCACCAATTGGTGGTCGTCAGCGAGGAGGATTTTGATTTTCTGTTCCATATTTTTGAAATGGTCAACAGTCAATGGTCAACAGTTCGCAGTCAAATACCGAGGCTTTTTTGTAATATTCGATGGCTTTGTCCGGATCACCTTTGAGATGGTAATACACATGCCAAGTGTAAATGGTGTGCATGTTTTTATTGGCAAAACTGTATTTTTCGAGCCTGCTCTGATAGGATTTCCTAAATTGGTACACGAATCAAAGCCACAGTTCCGTGGGGCTGTCTTCTTTCTGTGACAAAAAAACCGCCGAGGGCTGTGGCCCTGCTGAGTATGTTGAGGAGGCCCATGCTGCCTCTTGCGCGGGCTTCTTCAAAGTTGTAGCCAATACCGTCGTCTTCTACCCGAAGCACCAGATCGGGACCGGCCGAGTAGAGTTCGATCATCACTTTAGCAGCCCGGGCGTGTTTAACCACGTTGTTCAGCAATTCCTGTGCAATGCGGTAAACTCCTATTTCAGTCTTGTCATCCAATTGCAGCGGCAGATCGTGGGCGTTGAACCTGGCCTCCAGGCCGGCATTGGTGAGCGTATGCCGGAGTAAAAGTTCGAGGCTGGGTGCAAGACCCTGTTGTTCAAGTACAGGCGGAGACATCACATGGGCGATGCTGCGCACTTCGGTACAGGAATTATCCAGTTGTTCGCCCAATTGGGCAAAACGGTGCGATTCCTCCGGGACAACTTTTCCTATTCTCCTGCCCAGCGCGTCGAACCCGAGTTTCAAGGCTACGAGCTCCTGCGCTATGCCATCGTGCAGGTCGCGGGCGATGCGCTTTCGCTCTGCTTCCTGGGCTTCGATGACGGCACTTAGCCCCAGTTTTTGTTCGCGAATAATGGCGGCGTCTAGTTCTGCTTTTTTGCGCAAGCGGAAACGATTGTAGAAGAGATATCCCAGCACTACTGCCGCCAGAAGAGACGCCAGCAAAGAAAACAGTGCCACGCGCTGGCGGAAGTTCTCTGCACGTTGTTCGCTGATCTCCTGATCTTTTTTTGCCAGATTGTATTTGGCCTCAATATTGGCGATCTTACCGAGGTTATCGTTTTGGGTGATAGAGTCTATCCGGGTAAAGTAAATTTTATGCCACTTAAAGGCATTTTCGAAGTCACCCAATCCGGCATAAGCATTGGCGAAATTTTCATGGTAGGGGTCCAGGGGCTCCTGCAGCTTTAGTTTCTGCATGATTGCCCAGCCACGCTGGTTCACTTCCAAACCTTTGGCAAACTGGTC
Source organism: Saprospiraceae bacterium (assembly GCA_030645295.1). Classification (GTDB taxonomy): domain Bacteria; phylum Bacteroidota; class Bacteroidia; order Chitinophagales; family Saprospiraceae; genus M3007. The sequence goes on from JAUSMG010000127.1 coordinate 14,284, forward strand.
GAGACCTATGTAGGCGGCAGCCATGTTGCAAAGCGGGTACACCATGTTGGCCTCCCGGTTGACCTCCATCAGGTACGCCATAGATCGTTCGCACCAGGAAATACTCTCTATATAACGTTTTTGGTCATTCAGTACATGGCCCATGCCACCACAGATTACGCCCGCCACCATTTTGTTGTTGTACTTTAAGGCCACTATAATACCGGTATCAGCGTAGGCAATGGATTTTTTAGAATCGCCCTTTTTGCCATAAGCCACTGCTAAGTTGTTGAGGGTGAACATGGTGCGCTTCTCTTCGCCCTGTTCGCGGCGGATGCGCAGCGCACGGTGCAACATCTCGATGGCCTTGTCGTGGGCATCCATGTCGCTATAAATGTTTGCGATATTTGCCAGGCTAGCTGCCACGTCGCTCATTTTGCCGAGTTGTTCCTTGATGTCCAGGCTGCGCAGGTAATAGACGATGGCCGAATCATTGACCTCCATATCATGCCAGGCTGTGCCAATATTGTTGAGTGCCCGTGCCTGCCCTTCCAGGTCCTTAATTTCGATGAATATATCCAATTGTTGATGAAACAAGGGGAGTGAGGCAGCAAATTCGCCCTTCTGTCCATGGGCCCAACCACGCATATCGTAGGCTCTGGCAAGCCCTTTTGGGTAATGGGCGGCTTTGGACAGCAGTTCAAGGCTGTCGGCATATCGAAAGCCGTCATCGGGATTGCCCGCGTCGTCCTGCTCGTTGGCGATATCATAGAGCAGGTCAATTTTCCTGGCGGGGTCCTTTTCTGCGTGAAAAGCGCGATAGAGGCTGTCAACCAAGTGTTTGTCTTGCGCAGATAATGCATGGACACAAAACAGGAGGAGAATCAAAACCAGCGCTTTCGTTGTCATGGCACATTCGTTTTGTTTTGAAAAACGACGAAATGTAGTACGTTTGGCTCTATCCGTAAATTAAAAAATTACACGATGATGCTACGCTACCTTATTGTTCTCCCAATCGCCGTGTTTTTGCTCGCCTGCAATGTTATAAAACGCGACTCAAAGGTGTATCCGATCCCCGACCGCCCGATCCAGTTTGAAGAAGCCAAGCCTCCCAGCGCTGATCCTTGCGCGATCTGCGTTGGTTTTTCAGCTACAAAACCCTACAACTCCGGCAGCATTCGCTGGTTCACTTGCAGGAACAGTCAAGCCAAGGTGTACTTGGACATCCGGCTGACGAAGCCCAACTTTCCGGAGTTGAGGTGGCGGCTTATGCGAGATTGTGTCATTTCCGCTCCGGCGGGCGAAATCACTCCCATTGGTATCCATTATCTGAAATGCTTTACGGAGGGTGTAGAGGATTTGATATCAGTTACCACGCAAAAATTTGAAGAAACGGAGGATGGCCGGTTCGTCAAGTCCATCAATTTTGCTTTCCTGTGGGGCAATGAAGGGAAGGTATTTGAGGCCACCATGAGCGCCAGTGCGCTCAGCGACATTTATGTCAAGGACGGCTGGCAGATGCACTACGGGAATGGGAAGGGCTGCCAATCGCAATGATTCTCATTTTTCTAAGCTATATTGCTCTCGCAAATGAAGCAACATATCCCGCGTCATCGCATCCAGATCAAATTCCGGTTTCCAGCCCCAATCCTTGCGTGCGGCAGAATCGTCAATCGACGCCGGCCAGGAATCTGCAATAGCCTGGCGGAAATCAGGTTGATAACTGACTTGGAAATCCGGAACTTCTTTTTGAATGCTGGCCGTGATCTCGCCCGGATTGAAGGTCATGCCGGCCAGATTGTAACTCGTACGCACCGAAAGACTGTTGGCCGGGGCCTCCATTATTTGAAGGGTAGCACGGATTGCATCGGGCATGTAAAGCATCGGCAGGGGCGTGTCTGCGCGGAGGAAGCACTCGTATGGCTTGCCCTGAACGGCATAATGGTAAATATCCACCGCGTAATCCGTCGTGCCGCCGCCGGGCATACTTTGGTAACCGATGATGCCTGGATACCGAAGCGAGCGCACATCCAGTCCGTAGCGGCGGTAATAATAATTCGCCCAATTTTCGCCCGCCACCTTGCTGATACCGTACACCGTTTCGGGGATCAAAACTGAGTATTGCGGGGTCATGGCTGGTTTGGCCTCAAGTCCAAAAACAGCAATTGAGGAAGGAAAATATACTTTCGACAATTGTTGGTCGCGGCTGACCTCCAACACATTGAACAGACTGCGCATGTTCACATCCCAGGCCCACATAGGATTTTTCTCTCCTGTGGCGGATAAGATGGCGGCCAGGTGGTAGATCTGTGTCACCTGATATTTCTTTACCAATGCGGTCAAAGCATCACCGTCGAGTGCGTCAAGGATTTCGGATGGACCGCTTTGATTTTCCAAAGGGCGAAGATCGGTAGCGATCACATGGTCAGAGCCGTGTGCTCCACGCAGCGCGTCCGTAAGTACGGCCCCAATTTGGCCGCCCGCACCGACGACGAGAATTTTATCTAACATACTTATTTAAAATGTGGTCAATGTGTGGAATGTGGTCAATGTGTGGAATGTGGCCAATGTGTGGAATGTGGTCAATGTGATTAATGTGGCCAATGTTGCCAATGTGAGCACACTGACCACATTCTATCAGGTGGCGAATGTATGACGGGCTTGGGGAAAGCGCAAAGCGTGGGGGGCTGCGGCATTCTTTTATTACGCTAAAAAGCAGCCAAAGGTTTTGCTCCTGTATCTTTACCCAACATTATCCTTTCACTTTTAACCTGCGAATTTTTATGAAAACGATTCCTTGCCAACGCTTTGCGTCAAAATCTTCAATGCTTTGTTGCGTCCTCTTGTGCTTGCCTATCCTGCT
>JAUSMG010000141.1 GCA_030645295.1 Saprospiraceae bacterium
GTTGGGCTGGAGAGAGGCCAAAGACCAGTACTTGTTTGGGTTGTCGTTCTTTCAGGCCTGCTGCAAGCGCATACGGTTCAGTTCCGGAGATCTCTGCGAGTAGTGCATCTTGCTCCAAATTCAAATTTGCAGCCAGCAGTATTTTGGCGAGAAAATCCCGATTGGCCTTAGCATTGGCCTCTTCCAATGCCAGCACGGCCACGTGCCGGGCAAAGCCTCCCTCAGCTTTAGCGAACGCGGATTTTTCAGCAGCAAGGAATAGAAGATCGTTCGAGAGGAGCATGGTGTGTATGGGGATATTTTTATGCGGAATCTTGACTGCTGATTTATTCCCCAAAGATAGACATTCTCTAAAACCTAATGAATGTGCCCTCTATGATCCCGCAGGAAAAACTTGATAGGGGTAAGGTTCTATTTTGGGGCTTAAACCAAAAAATCTGCCGCATATATGGATGAGTTCGTAGTTTTTAATGCCCTAAAAAATGTGTTGCAAAATTTTACCTGTTTAGTGTATACGGGTTCAAGTTATTCTTTCCACATTTGCCCGTCGCAGAATGCCAGATAAATCCATTTTTTTCCATCACTCAAACTCTATTTGTATGAAGCAGTTCAACACTTTGGCGCTCGTCGCCATCCTATTCCTCTTTGGTGCAAGTGCCTCGGCGCAAGGCACTGTGCAAGGATCTGTCACAGGTTTCGATGGAGATGCCCTGATCGGCGTATCCATTGGAGCAGCTGGCACGGGTAAAAGTACCTCCACTGATGTCTATGGCAAGTATTCACTCCCTTTACCCAACGGCACTTACCAGATCAATTTTGCTTATACCGGTTTCAAAACCGCCACGCAATCAGTAACGGTGAGCGGCGGGGCGGTGATGCTTGACATGAGGATGGAAGCATCTGACCTCACGCTTGACGAGGTGGTGATCAGTACAGGTAGCCGGGCAACGCAGCGTACCATCACGGACTCTCCACTTCCAATTGACGTACTTTCGGCAAAAGATTTGCAGTTGACCGGACAAAACTCCTTCGATAAGGCATTGCAATATCGGGTACCATCTTTCAATTCTGTGAACACACCGGTAAATGACGCCACTACGCTGCTCGACCCCTACGAAATCAGAAACATGGGCCCCAGCCGTACGCTTGTGCTCATCAACGGTAAACGTAAAAATCTCAGCTCACTGCTTTTTGTGCAGTTCTCGCCCGGTCGTGGCGAAACGGGCGTTGACCTCAACGCTATCCCCACCGATGCGATCAAGCGCGTTGAGATCCTCCGCGACGGCGCTTCGGCCCAATACGGTTCAGATGCCATCGCAGGCGTTATGAACGTAATTTTGAAAGACCGCTATGAATATTCGACACTCAACCTTAATGCGGGCATCACTGGTGAAGGCGATGGGGAAACTTATGGCGTTTCGCTCAACAGCGGAGCCAATCTTTCCGGTAAAGGCTTTGTGAATTACACTTTAAATTTTACGCAACAGGAAAGTGCTGTGCGTTCAGGCACCATTCATATCCCTACAGAAAAGGCTATTTTTGGTGGCAGCCCTGCGCAGGATGCAATGATTGACAATTACCTGCGCGACTTCCCAACGGGCGGCAATATCAACGGCACGGGTGAAGTAAGCGCTGCAAGGTTCCTGATCAATGGTGGGATAGATCTCAAAGAGAACACCCAGTTGTATGCCAATGCAGCCTATGTTACCAAAAAAGTACTCAGTTTTGCCAACTTTCGCACACCTTACTGGCGGCAGGACCGTGGTTTACTCCACAGCCCGACCGATAACGGTGGAAAAAACTACATCACAGATGCTACCCTGCATTATGCGAGCGATGGCGTCGATCTTTACAAAGGTTACACTGGTTATGTACCCACTTTTGAGGGCGATCTGACTGACTATAACTTCACCACAGGTGCCAGGAATGAAACCAATGGCTGGAGGAGCGATCTCAGCCTCACGTTGGGTGGTAACAGACAGACCTATTCTGTAGACAATACCTTGAATGCAGATTTGGGCAAATCCAGCCCTACCCGCTTCAAACCCGGCGGTTATGGCTTTAATCACACCGTAGGTAACTTTGACGTTACGAAATCCATCACCGATGCCTTCAATATTGGTTTTGGAGCGGAAGCCCGATCTGAGTCCTATACCATTATTGCGGGCGACGATGCTTCCTATTTAGGTGAAGGCGCCAACTCCTTTCCAGGTATCAACGCTGCAAATGCGGGTACGAACTCTCGTTTTAACCTTGGCGGATACCTTGATCTGAGCTATGACATAACGAAGGATTTCCTCCTAAACGGTACTTTCCGTACAGAAAACTATAGCGATTTTGGCAATGCCAACGTGTACAAACTTTCGAGTCGCTACAAGCTCCTCAACGATAAAATAGTGATACGGGGTTCTTATTCAACCGGATTCCGTGCGCCAACGCTTCACCAAATCTACGCACAATCTACCCAAGCTGCGTTTGTGGACGGTACCATCCAGTTATCCGGTTTGTTCAACAATCGCAGCGCTCAGGCGCGTGCTTTGGGCATTCCAAGCCTGCGTGCTGAAAAATCCACCAATATTTCGGTCGGCTTAGGTTTAAATCCCGTAAAAAACCTGAGCATTTCACTCGATTACTTTAAGATCGATGTGGATGATAGAATCGTGTACAGTTCTTCCATCCGAACCGCTGAAGGTGACTCCACTTCCACCTTGTTCCAAATTCTAAAACAAGGTGGTGTGAAGACCATTCAATTCTTCATCAATGGTATCAATACCAGCACCTCTGGTCTTGACTATGTGGTCTCTTATCGCAACATTGGTTTGGGTAACGGTAACATGAATGTGAACCTTGCAGGCAATTTCATGCTCGAAAACAAGATCGTTGGTTCGCCCAATGAACCCGGGCCTGTCACAGATGCTGGTTCGAGCATACTGAGCGCACAAATTCGTTCATTGCTCACCGAAAGCCGTCCGGAATACAAATCCATCCTTGGTCTTGATTATACGCTCGGAAAATGGTCGTTTGGCTTGAACAATACCTTGTTTGGCCCAACCCGTTTCCAGGATCTGGACAATGGCGGCTCGATCATGAACCACATCAAGGCAGAGTTTGAGCCCGCAGTGGTGACGGACCTGGGAATTGGCTATATGTTCAACGACAAGTGGTCACTTTATGTAAATTGTAATAACCTGCTCGACGTGCTACCCAAATGGGATCTCGTTGCATTGAATGCAGAAGGCTCTGCAGCCATCGCAAACGCAGATGACAAAGCATTGCTTCGCGGCTTCCTGGGCTTTAGCGGTCGCTATGATATCCTTGGTTATAATGGATCACAGTTCAGTCAGTTGGGCCGTATGTTCAATGCACAGTTGAGCATTAAGTTCTAAGATGGTGATTGGTAAATTGGTGATTGGTTTACTGGTCGCCAAGCTTTAAAATCAGCCCCCTTCTCACGCTCGTGGGAAGGGGGCTATTCAATGGTTCACTTAAATTAAATCGGGGGAATAATTCAACGCAAATCTTTGAAGATCAAGGTTCTCGGCGTTTTAGCCACCATTTCATAGCCTTGTTCACGCAGGAAAGCATACACCCCTGAGCCGTATGTTTGACCACTGTTGAGGTCAAAATGCACGTCCTCTGCCAAAATAAAAGTGGGACGGAATGCCTGCCAATCGTTAGAACGCAGCACCATTTCATCCATGCCTTCTACGTCTACGCTGAAGAAATCAATTTTGGTTCCTGCTGGCAAATGCCGGCGCAAAACTTCATGGAGCGGCAGCACCGGTACTTCCACTTTTCGGGTGATTTTGTAACGTCCTCCAGAGGCACGTTCTTGCGCCACTTCTTCTGAAAGCGTGTTCAACGCAGGTTCGTCAAAACAGTAAAAAGTAAGGCTCCCTTTTTCTGCGCCAATGCCCAATTCGAGATTGATATCGCGACGGCGTACCCAACCAAACGGACGCATACTCCCCGGTGTTGCGTCAATATTGATGCCGCGCCAACCCTTCCGGTAAAAATGGTAGGTGTTTGAAAATCGAACCGGGTGGTGCGCGCCCACATCCACAAAAAAGCCCCGGTAGCCTTTCGGAAGAGACTCGAACAATGCCCGCAATACCATGTCTTCTCCGTCCTGAGCATAAGACTTGTGAAATCGAAAAAAATCAAGGACTCGAAGGGCGAATCTTTTGAGCATCGTGTAAGGTTTTGTTATTTCTTCCTCAGAATGGTCGTCCCGGTAAAATCCGGGGTATAAGCGATCGGGCCGATACGGTTTTCCTCAATGGTAAATTGTGTGGCAATAATATCTTTAAAATGAGCAAGATAGTGGGGGCGTTCCGTGTTATCCACTACCAGTAAACCGCCTTTTTTCAAGTGCAGAATGGCCTGTTGGGTACAGGAAGGGCGCGCGCGACCGTCCACCAAAATCAGGTCGAAATATGCTTCGGGATATTGGTCAATGGTGCGGGCGTACTTTTCAAAACTCATGTTCTCCAGGCTCCGGTTACTGCTTTTGAAATCGGCAGGATCGACATGGGAGCGCGGTCGCGGATCGGTTGAAACTTCAGCAGGCACGAAGAAACCCTGCCAATTGGTGTAGCCTTTTGCTTGTATGGTTTCGGTCAGAATTTTGAACCATTCAGGGTTGTCTTCCACCGTAACTACCTCTGCCACATTTTTACAGAAATACAGCGTGGAGCCGCCGCCGCCAAATTCAAACACCTTGAATTCCGGGCGCAAGTGTTGCTTCAAATATTCGCGCGCGAAAAAGTTGATCCAGGGCAACTCGTCAGCCACCGAATTGCGGCCCTCTGCAAAGGAGGAGAACCAGTTTTTTTTGTTGCTCCAGATCTGTTGAAAGTCCTTCTGGTTTTTGGCGTGTCGAATTGACTGCCAGGCAAAGAAGAGCCACGTTTTTTTCCAAGACATGTATTCCAAATTTTCCCGCAAAGAAACGGAAAAATGAAGGAGTGGTTAGAATTTCAAAAACACTCCGTATGAAAAGGCAGACTTGGATCAAGACCGCCATCGCCGTCATGTTGAGATGGAATAAAACAATTAGGCAACTGGTCAATTGGAAAGCCTTCGTCACTACAATTGTAAGCACAAGCTTTACCAATATATGTTTTAATCTGGCCATCAATAAACTCGACCTTTACCTCGTAGTTAAAACTGCCTTGATAAAAAGTACCATCTGCTTTTATAGCATTCCAACCATTTGACTGATCATTTGGCTGAAATTTTTCTCGGTGGAAAAGCAGTGTCCCATCCTTATCTAAGCAATCCATAGAAATAATTTTATTGATAGTGGTACCTGAGAATACTAGGAATATATCGTTCTCTCCATCATTATCATTGGTAATTAAATTTGGAATATACACATTGGCTTCTACGGTCGAATCAACTAGATTGCCTTGGGCGTCAAGGAGCTTTACTGTAATAAAAAAAGAAGCAGTTGTAGGTTCTGTACCACAACAACCCTCATAAATAGATTTGCTTTTGTCCTTGCAGGAGGCAAGTGAAAGAAAAAGCAGGGCAGTGGCAAAAAAGAGTGTGTTTCGCATAATTTAAGTTTTTAGAACGTGACGGTGACTTGGATTCGCCGCCTCACTCCGCCCATAAGCACCTGAGTGGTTCAAACAAATGCAGGGTTCATAAACATCCCTTGGGAATAGTTTGATCGGGGTCAAATCCTCCATAGCCGTCATGCTGGTAAGAAAAAAACAATTGGGAAGATTCTCATTTGGAAAACCATCACTACCACAGAGGTATACACAAGCTTTGCCAGTATATGTTTTAGTTTGATTACCTACACCTTCAAATGCTACATGTAATTCGCATATTAGAATGTAAATAGGGTGAAAAGATGGAGTTATCTGGACAAAAAAAACATCCGGAACTGTTCTAACTCATTCAATTCTTGTTGCACAAAACGCTCAAAAAGCCGTTCGCCCACCTGGCTGCGCAAGGCAGAAATGCCTACATCGATTAAGCGTAGACCGGTTTGGGTGAGAAAAATATTGTCAAATGTAAGTCCAGGCATATCGGAGGGGCGATGCAGGTCACGGTGAGCAAAACCTGCTTTGTGTAAGGCATGCAATTCTGCCTCAAATACATCCAACCACAATTCCCGTTTTTCATGCTCGTAGGCTCTAAAATCCATTGGATAAAGTCGTTCCATTACGAGCATTTCAGTGTCGGCATTTAACTCGTCCAGCCGCACAAAGCGCACAACAAGATCGTTCACCTTATTGGCAAATTTCATTTTTTCAGTTTCTGACCCAATATCGGAACGGGTGTCGCCTGTAAACAATTTTCCTACTTCCGTTTCAGAAAGTGCGATGACCGTATTGTTGGCACCTGAGGAAAGTGTCCGAGGGTATCGTTTTAGCATTTGTGATCTTTTTAAACATCACAAATATCCATTGCTTTACTCAAAGACCCCAATTTATCTCCCGCTGTCGGTTTAAGCTCCTACGCCTATGTGTTTACAGGCAGCCTCACCGTAAACTGCGTCCCAACCCCCTCCTTACTTTCCACTTCAATGCTTCCATGGTGTAGGCTCACTACCCCAGCCACATAATTTAGTCCTAATCCGTGACCCTTCACGTCGTGTACATCCCCGGTAGGTACCCGGAAGAATTTTTCAAAAATTCTGCCCAGGTATTCCGTTGGAATACCCCGGCCCTGGTCCCGGACCTGAAGGGTCAATTGGCGGTCTGAATGTGCCAGATTGATCGTGATTTGTGGCGGTAAAGGGCTGTATTTCAAGGCGTTCTCTAACAAATTATACAACACACTGATCAGGTGCAAACGATCCCCGCGCAGCGAAAAATCAGTACCCGAGATGGATAGACTCACTTCGGCGCGGTATTTTTCAAACTGCAGTTTCATGGCCGCCAGCACTTCTTCCACCAAAGAGCGAAGATCCAGGGCTTCTGTTTTAAGTTCAGGATCGCCTTGCTCAAAAAGCGACATCCGCAGCACTTTGTCCACCAAAAGTGTGAGCCGGTTGAGTTCGAGTTGCGAAATAGCCAGATATTCCTGTGTACGGGCAGGATTCCCCAGTGCATCAAAACTTTGCAGGGCTTCAATGGCCACGCTCACGGTCGAAATAGGCGTTTTTAACTCGTGGGTCATGTTGCGGATGAACTCATTTTTGATCTCGCTCAGCCGGATTTGTTGCCTTAAACTTTGATACACAAAGAGAAATGCAAGCCCGACGCAAGCGAAAAGCAGGATCGAAAACAAGATCTGCGAGCCTGTTTTTCGGAACAAATAACTGCGGTAATTGCTGATCTCTGCCCCAAAACGGTCGCCGCTCAGCATATCAGTGTATTGACCTGCCTGGAAAGTTTCCGCATGAGTGCTGCTGAAATAAGAATTATCCAATCGGCTCACTTTCCATTTCACCGGCAGCGCGGCGCGTTGCATGGCCTCGCTAAAATTTTGCTCCAGGGCTTTTAAGAACTGCGAGTTGACGGAATCAGCGCCCGCCAAATGGGAACTATCCGTAGACATCAGCACCGAAAGCGATCCCGACATTTCGGCCTCAGCAGGCAAGCGATCGCCTTTGATGATCACTTCCATTTTGGTGTTGCTGGTATCCATTTTTTCCCGCAACCGGCCTGTCACAATCGAGCGGTTCTCCACAAAGGCAAAAACTTTGGCCGAATCATGTCCATGCTTTGGGGGCGGCAGCCGGAGTGAAATATTCACCGAGGTATCGCCTTCTGAGCCTTCCCATCTTTTCACGATCAATTGATCAAACATTTGGCTCTCAATACTATGTACAGCATTGACAAACAACAAGTTGGTCTCACGACGCAAGCTGGCTGATTCATCCTCCCATGTTTTTTTCAAAAATAGCCACAGGAAAATGCCCAGCAGAACAAGCCCGAGGGAAAGCAGTAAAATGGCAATATGATGGCGTTGTCGAAACATCTGGCCCAAAGGTAAGTGCCGGGAAAAGCCCTCGGCTATGCTTTAACCTTAATTAAGGTTGTATCAAGGTTGCTTAACGAAGGAGTGATGGACCTTTGTTGAAAATGTGGTCAATGTATAATGTGGTCAATGTGTTTGGCCGCTCACATTGACCACATTAAACACATTGACCACATTATACATTGACCACATTAAACACATTGACCACATTAAACACATTGACCACATTTTAAATTTTCTATCATGAAAAAACTAAGCATTCTTTTCCTTTTACCTGCCTTAGTCTTGACGACAGCGGGCCTTTTCCTCCCCTCCCTTGGTTTCGCGCAATTCACCGAAGGCGTAGTAACCTATACTGAAACCATCAAAATGAAAATCGAAGTGCCTGAAGGCATGGACGAAGCGGAGTTCCGAAAGATGGTGCCCAGTGAACAAAAAGTCTCTAAGATCCTCGTTTTCAATGCCAATGAATGCCTTTATTCTGATGCTCCAGATCAGGCGCCGGGTGGCACCGACGCTGTATTCAATTCGCAAAATGACGATGGAGGCGAAATGCGTATGGACTTCAAAGTCCAGCGCCCCGAAAACCATCAATACCGCGACATCGAGAACGGAAAACGGATTGAAAGCACCGAGTTTTTTGGCCGCTTTTTCCTCATCGAGGAAGAACCCAAAAGGTTGAAATGGAAAGTCAGCGCCGAGCAAAAACAAGTGGCCGGTTACCCATGTCAAAAGGCCGTTTTACAGGATACTTCCCGCCAGGTGGAAGCATGGTTTACCCCACAAATCCCGGTGAGCATTGGTCCTGGGGAGTTTGCCGATCTGCCCGGTATGATCCTCGAACTGAGCATGGCCAACGGCGACCGAACGGTAGTGGCCGAGAAGGTAAAATTTAAAGCCCTGGACAAAAAAGCCATCGAGAAACCTACTAAGGGCAAATCCGTGACCCGGGAGGAATTCCTCAGGATCCGCGACGAAAAAATGAAAGAAATGGGCGCTACGCCAGGTGGTGGCGGGACAATGAAGGTGATCATTAGGAATTGAAAAACTGTCCTATTATTTCACGCAACGGCGCAACGCCGCAACGATAGCGCTCCTTGCTTGCCAAAACGTTGCGCCGTTGCGTGAAATAAATCTACCCCCGCAATACCGTTGGATCAATGACAAAATTTAAGCTATGAAACATCTGTTAAATGTACGCGCAGTCGTCAAAAGCATGGCGCGTAAATGCAAAGGATTGATGCTTCTTACAATTCTTTTCCCAATCCTGCTCTCCGCCCAAAACATCCACCTCGAAGGCCAGATCGCTGATTCGAGCGGTATCGGCTTGCCTGCTGCCAGCGTTGTCTTGCTGGAAAAAAAGGACTCGCTTTTCGTCCTGTTCGGTCTCACGGATGAAGCCGGGCGGTTCACCCTAAAACGCATTGAACCGGGCGAATACATAGTGCAAATCAGTTACTTAGGATACAAAAACCATTGGCAGGCGCTAAAAATCGAAGCGGGACAAGGCAAAACAGACCTGGGTAAGATCATCCTCGAACCCTCGAACGTGCTCTTGAACGATGTCGAGATCAGCGCTGATCGGATACCGCTTTCCATGCGCAAAGACACGCTGGAGTACAATGCGGCCGCATTCAAAGTTCAACCCGGCGCGGTCGTAGAAGACTTGTTGAAAAAAATGCCCGGTATTCAGGTACAGCCTGACGGCACCATCAAAGCGCAGGGCAAAACGGTGCAGAATGTGCTGGTAGAAGGCAAGGAGTTTTTCGGAAATGACCCAAAAATCGCCACGAAAAACCTGCCAGCCGATGCAGTGAACAAAGTGCAGGTATTCGACAAAAAGTCGGAATCTGCAGAGTTCACTGGCATAGAGGACGGCCGCGACGAACGCACCATCAACCTCAAACTGAAGGACGGCAAAAAACAGGGTTACTTCGGAAAGGCCAACATCGGGGCAGGCACGGAAGGCCGCTACGAAGGCAATTTCAACCTCAATCGTTTCGGTCGTAAAACCCAGATGTCGGCCATAGGCATGGCGAACAACAACAACCAGCAGGGCTTTTCTTTTCAGGATTACATCAATTTTATGGGTGGGCTGGGCAATTTTATGAGCGGCGGCGGTGGTGGACGCATGCGCCTTTCCTTCAACATCGAAGACGGTGGCGTACCCATGGGGCCGATGTTGGATCGTGGTTTTACGGAAAGTTGGGCGGGGGGTGCGAATTTCAACACGGACTTCTCGAAACGCACTTCCTTGAGTGCCAATTATTTTTACAACCGCATTGAGAACGATCTGGAACGAAACGCTACCCGGGTAAACACGCTCGGCAACAGCGATTTCAACTCTGATGAAACGGAAGATCGCCTCAATCGCAACGCCAACCACCGGCTAAATTTAACGCTAAAGCACAAAATTGATTCCTTTCAAAACCTGACTTTTCGATCCAGATTCAACTTCAATGATGGCCTCTTCAAAAGCCTCGGCGATACCCGAACTTTCGATACTACGGGTATGCTCCAAAACTTCGGCAACCGCGATTATGCGGCCAATGGACAGACTTTTAAAGGGGATGCAAGCCTTACCTACCGGCTGCGTTTCGGGCGAAAAGGCCGTGCGTTGATCGCAAACGCCAGCGCCAATCTGGGTGATGAGCAACGGGATGGAACCCTGATTTCCACCAACGAGTTTTTGCGACAAACCCCACCCGGAACAAGCACGGTGAATCAACGCCAGGCTTATTCCGATGAGGCAAACAACTACGGCGGCTCCCTTGCTTACACCGAGCCGCTGGGCAAGCGCCGCTACCTCGAAACCCGTGTGGAACACCAGCAATACCTCAACTCCACGGGTAAAAACTTTTATGACCGCATTACCACGCCCACACCCGGGGAGGTATTCAATCCCTTGCTCAGCAATGAGTTCCGTCGTGGTTACCGTTATGACCGGGCTGGCCTCAATTTCATGCAAAACCGTCCAAAATACAACCTGACCGTTGGAGCGGCCATGCAACATTCGCAACTGGATGGTGATATTTTGGGTCTTGAAAATCCAATTCAACGGAGCTTCACACGTGTATTGCCCAGCGCGTTTTTCAACTACGATTTCAAAACCTCCCGGCACTTCAACCTCGATTACAATACCAATCTACGGGAACCTTCGCTAGAGCAACTTCAGCCTGCGGTGGATAATTCAGACCCTTTGAATGTCTACACCGGGAATCCCGATCTCCGACCCGAATATGCCCATAACCTCGCGGCAAGTTTTATGAACTTCGACCAGTTCACCATGAGCAGTTTTTTCGTTTCGCTCAATACCACTTACACCCGCGACCGGATCACCAATGCAGCCACGGTGGACTCGCTTTTCCGTCGTAGTATTAAGCCTCTGAATGTGGAAAACGATTACGCGATGAACGCCCATGTCAGTTACAATACGCCCATTCGTCCGCTAAAGATCAACCTTAGCACCCGGCTCAACAACACCTATAACCGGGGGATCCTTTTTGTCAATGAATTCGAAAATACTACCGATCGCTGGTTGAATTCCCTTGAATTATCCATCGACAATCGCCGCAAGGAATGGACAGATTGGACCGTTGGGGCAGAGGTTTCGCAGAACAGCACCCGTTATTCTGTGAGCAATTCTTTGAACCAATCCTTTGTAAATCAGCGTTATTTTGGAGAAATTACAGTGTTTCCCAAGAAAAAATGGGCCATTGGAACAGGTATTGATTGCACGGTTTATTCTAAAGAAAACTTTGGAGAACAGCGCACTGTAGCACTCTGGCGCGCCAGCATTACACGCTACGTTTTGAAAAACAACAAAGGGCAAATCAAACTCGCCGCCTTCGACCTGTTGAATCAAAACATCGGCATCAGCCGGAGTAGTCAATTCAATTACATAGAAGAAGAACGGGTACGTAATTTAGCGCGGTATTTCATGCTCAGTTTTTCCTACTCGCTCGCGGGTTTTAAACGCGAGAAGGATGGGATTGAGATAAAATTGTAGACGGTAGACGGGGTACGGTGGACGGGGGGCGGTAGACGGTG
>JAUSMG010000146.1 GCA_030645295.1 Saprospiraceae bacterium
GATATTGGACATCCCACAGTTGAAGGTACGCTGCTGGTTAAAGAGGGCCAATTTCAAATTGACTACCTGAAAACGCTTTTTTACATCAAAAACCAGCCCATAACCTTCACAAAAAACAAGATATCCGCCGACGGTGATACCATTTATGATGCGACCCGTCAGCATTTTGCACTGGTCTATGGTGGGCTTGAGCATGATCATTTTGACAAATGGCGGGTGAATTGCCGCGTGGAATCCAGAGATCAGAACTTCCTGGTACTCAATACTACAGCCAGCGACAGCGACCTTTACTACGGCCGGGCGGAAGGGAGTTTTGTGGCCGATTTTACGGGATCATTTAGTCGCACAAACATTGCCATTGAAGCTACAACGGGCGCCGGTACACGGCTATTCATCCCGCTTTCTTCAACGGCGGATGCAAAAGAGACCCAGTTTATCAATTTTGATAAAAATAAGCCCAAAACAGAACTGGAATCCAGGAAAAATAAAAATTTTGTCAGCGCCGACCTCAAGGGTTTGAATTTTGAAATGGATGTGACCTTGACAGATCTTGCTGAGGTTCAACTGATATTTGATGAACAAACGGGTGATATCATCAAAGGCCGGGGCGAAGGAAATATAAGGCTCGCCATCAACCGGGAAGGCGAATTCACGATGTATGGCGGTTACCAGATCGTGCGCGGTGAATACCTTTTTACGCTGCTCAACTTTGTGAACAAGCCCTTCGTGGTGACCAAAGGCGGTACCATCAATTGGTATGGAGATCCCTATGGCGCGCAGATTAATCTTGACGCGACCTATGAGATAAACACTTCGGTGTACAACTTTATAAAAGAAGAACTTGAGTTGCTGGGCAACGGGCGCCCGCGCCTGCTTGCCGAAGCCTCCAAAGCCACGCGGGTCGTCGTCAACATGCACCTTGCCGGTGATCTGATGAAGCCAAACATCACATTCGGACTAAATTTTCCCATCATTACAAGTGAGCTTAAATCTTTGACAGACAATAAGTTGCGCTTGATCAGACAGGATCAGGCCGAACTTTCGCGTCAGGTCTTTGGTCTGGTGGTCATTGGTTCGTTCCTGCCACCTTCCAGTGCGGGCTTTATCCAAAGCTCCGACTATGTAGCGACCGCGTTCAATACCCTGACCCAAATGATCAGCAATCAGTTCTCCAACTACCTTGGCGGACTGGCTTCAGAATGGTTTGGCGGAGCGGTTTCGAGCCTTGATTTCGACATCATGTACAGCGATTATCAGAACGACATTCTGTCCGACCCCAGTCTTGTGGGCGGGCGCGAGGTAAATGTGCGGCTCAGCAGTGGTTTTATCAACGATCGAGTGACGGTGCAGGTAGGCTCACAATTTGGCGTCGGCGGTACCGGAATCACCTCTGCCGATGGTTTTCTGGGCGAAGATGTGACCGTACAGATCGCCTTGACCGAAAATCGCCAATGGCGGTTAAAAGTCTATCAGCGCACGGAACCGGATGTTTCAGGGCAACGTGGCTTGCGCTTTGGTCTTGGCCTGAGTTTCCAAAAGGATTATGACACCTTTGAGGATATGTGGAAGAGCTTTGGGCGGTCTTTTTCGAAACGGAATGGAGGATAATACGCAATTAGATACTAAAACTAAATTTCTCAATCTTGACTCAATCCGCTTTCCTTCGACGCGCCAACACTTCGTGGAAAATGCGTGTTTTCCTGTTCTGGAAACTGCCTTCCGCATGGTTCATGGGCATTCGTGTTCGTTCCTGTGATGTGGAAAAATGTGTGATCGAACTGCCTTATGGCTGGCGATCACAAAACCCTTTTCGGTCCACCTATTTTGCAGCCCAATGTGCTGCTGGCGAGCTTTCAACAGGGATATTGGCCTTAGCACATCTACAGGGGAAGCCTCCGATTTCCATGCTGGTTACCCATATAGAGGCTGATTTTACAAAAAAAGCCGCTGAAACTCTGACGTTCACCTGTTTTGATGGTGCTGGTTTCCAGTCTGCTATACAAAAGGCCCTGGAAACCGGAGCAGCTCAAATCTTCCAGGCCGAATCCATCGCCACGTTGCCCGATGGACGAGAGGCTGCACGCGTGAAAATTACCTGGTCTTTTAGAAGGAAGTGAGTGAGTGAGTGAGTGAGTGAGTGAGTGAGTGTACAATCCGGAGAGTGTTCAGAAAACTGTGTCAATCAAATCTTTTGAATTCAATGATTCTGTTGTTAAAATGAATTTCGAGTTGCAAATAGATACTGTTCCAAGCCATAATGGACTTGCTCCACTGGCTAGTAATATTTTTGATGGCGACAAAGAGGAGTTTTTTGAGCGCATCCTCGGAGGTAAAAGCCCCTTTAGTTTGCTTGATATGCTGACCAACGGCGGTCGCGGATGTGCGCTTTGGTGGCCTTTTAGTCTGGAACGGATATTCTTCCCCTGGCGGCCCATTCAGGTGTCACCGATGTCGGTGAGTGATTTTATTAGTCCCTGGGGATTGGAAGTGTTGGCCAGCGAGGTGATCTGGATCGGATTTCCTTGTATGAGCTTGATTTGGGTGGCGAGAATGATCCGACGGTAGCGTTTGGCTTGCGGCCTTGTCGCCAACGTTGAGTTTATACAGAGGTATAGGGAGTTTTTACTTTATCCCGCCGCCGCCTGCACCTCCGCTCATCTCCTCCGTGAGACATCCAACACATCTCCATTGGTAAGCGTCATGCGCTGCCCGGAAGCAGTTTTTTAATGTGCAAGAGGTTGACCACATGCGACTTATGCACCCGTAGAAAGATATTGGAGCTGCGCAGTTTCGCATCTCTTTTCAATGATTTAAAAGTCTTCCCGAACCCCACATCAGACCAGTTCTCTATCACGGCTGACTGTAATATTCTGGCCTGGATAACAAAACAGTTGCCTGCACATTTGCCAATTCGCTTTTGGCGTTGGTAGGCCCAAAAACCACTACTTTTTGATAGTTTTTAATAACATCTCCTATCCTTTTGTAATAACTTCCCTGTTGTTGTTGCTCTTTGTTGTGCATTATGTTTTCGCTCCGATTTAGCGTTTCTTCCCGATCCTGGCTGGAAAAGGCAGAGCCAATGGTTTCAGAAATGATCGTGCCATTTACATACGTCATAGCGTGGGCGCTTGCATTATCCATCCAAATACCCAGAAGTCTTGTTTTTTTCATGTTTTGTTTGTTTTTAATATTTTGTAAAAATTTCAACGGTTTTGGCATACAACCATTTGATGGCGATGGTGTAAAACACCCGCCTGCGAGTGACAATACCCCATGAACACAATAAAGAAGGAAGGGTTAAAGCCGCAGTGAATTAGCGGGTGACTTTACTTTTTCTCAAAAGCAACTCAGGCCTACACCCTCAGCACAATCTTTCCAAATTGCTCCCCTTTCTCCATCTTTTCAAAAGCCATTGCGCCCTCCGAAAGCGGGAAAATCGAATCCACCACGGGCACGATCTCGTGCTTTTGCACAAAGCTCAGCATGGCACGAAATTCCCCGGGGCTGCCCATGGTGCTGCCGAACAGACTGATCTGTTTCCAAAAAAGGGGTTGAAGACTCAGTCCGTTTACCTTGCCTAAAGTGCCACCATAAAAGCCTACCCGTGCACCGGGGTTACACAAGGCCGGGAACAGTGCGAATCCATCCCCGCCAGCGGAATCAAGGATCACATCAAAACCGCCAGCCTCTTGTTTAAGTTTTTTATCCCAGGCGGCTTCGCGGTAATTCACACCGCATTTGGCGCCAAGTCTAGTTGCGCGATCGACTTTTTCAGTGGAGCCAGAAGTGACAAAAACCTCGGCTCCGGCAGCCACTGCAAGTTGGAGTGCTGTAAGTGCGACCCCGCCGCCAATCCCGGTAATGAGTACCCGGTTCCCTTTTTTCAACTGACACCTACTAAACAGGGTGCGCCAGGCGGTTAATCCAGCCAATGGAAGGGCTGCGGCTTGTTCCCAGCGCAGGTGCCCTGGCATAGGGAAGATATTTGCCTTGGGTATACAAATGTGCTCCGCGAATGTGCCGTCTTCAGGCATCCCTAGCACCCGGAAGTTTTTGCCCTGGAAAGCCGGGTTTTCGCCCCACTCCAACGCAGGATAAAGTATCACGCGTTTTTCCGCAGAAGTCCTGGCGCTGTTGGAGTGCCATTCCCCGGCGCCATCCGAGCCCAGAATACAAGGAATTCGGATACCGGCATACAATCCCTGGGCGATAAAAAGGTCTCGATGGTTGAGTGCAGCTGCCCGGATATTGACCACTGCTTCATTTTTTGAAGGGGTAGGTGCAGGAACTTCAGCCAGTTCAGGCACTTTATTTAATTGTTTGATTATCAGTGCTTTCAAGCGTAAATTATAGTAAAGGTTAAGGGTATGGCAACGGCTTCTAAAGTGTTGGGTGGGGCGAAAATTCAAAATAAATTTCGAGATTTATAAACAGTTTTTAACGGGTTAGTGTTTACTTTGCACTTTCCTTATTCATGCGCAATCGTATCTGCAATATCACCGTGTATCTTCTATTGTCCTGTCTGCTCTTCGAGCACGCAGTGCCTTTTTTTATGATACAGACGCAGATTATCGAATTGTGTCAATCAAAAGGCGAAAATGATAGTAAAGACGCCAAAGTAAGCAGTGATGACAATCTAGTATTCAATGACGGTGCCCACCTTCTCGATATTCTGAGCCTTGAATATTTGTCTCCCGCAGGCAGTCTTATTGCCGATTCTGAGGAAATTCCCGACAGTGCCCATCGCCCCATTTTTTCTCCCCCTCCCAACGAGGTCTGATTGCGCTTAATGTTTTGTTGGCCCTGCTTCTGCGGGCTAGCCTTGTCACGTCCCGGCGTGTCTAATTCATGCATTCAGAACTTTGTATTTCATGCAAAAGAACAACTTTTGGGCAGATCTAAAATTTGATCTGCCTGCGGGCTTGGTGGTATTCCTCATCGCCCTACCGCTCTGCTTGGGCATTGCCCTTGCCTCTGGCGCGCCTCTTTTTTCAGGTATGATCGCTGGCATTATCGGCGGTTTGGTCGTTGGCTCTTTGAGCGGCTCACATACCAGCGTAAGCGGACCTGCGGCAGGTTTAACCGCAGTAGTGCTGGTGTCCATTCAGCAGCTGGGCAGTTTCGACATATTTCTGCTGGCGGCAGTTATGGCGGGCGTTTTTCAATTGGCGCTGGGCTTTGCCAGGGCGGGTATGATCGCCAATTACTTCCCTTCGAATGTCATCAAGGGGATGTTGACCGGTATTGGTGTAATCATCATCTTGAAACAGATACCCCATGCGCTTGGTTACGATAAGGATGCAGAGGGTGACTTTGCTTTTTTTGAGCAAGGTGGCAGCAATACTTTCCTGACCATCTGGGATACGCTTACCTTATACATTCATCCGGGGGCAACCCTGGTAGCCTTGATTTCAATAGGAATTATGCTTTTGTGGGAGAGGCCGGCCGTGAAAAGCAAGGTAGGTTTTATTCCGGGCGCTCTGGTAGCCGTAGTTATTTCTGTGCTGATCAATCAATTACTTTTATCCCTTGGCGATCCTTGGGGAATCCGGCCGGAACACCTGGTTTCGATTCCGGTAGCGAGCGATGCATCGGCCTTTTTAGCGCAATTCACATTGCCTGATTTTTCGCAATGGTCCAATCCTAAAGTGATTTCAGTTGCATTCACGATCTGTATTGTAGCGTCTATCGAGACCTTGCTTTGCTTGGAAGCGGTTGATAAAATTGATCCGCACCTGCGAACAAGTGACCCGAATCGTGAATTGAAGGCACAAGGTGTTGGTAACATGCTTTCGGGACTTATCGGTGGTTTGCCCATTACATCGGTCATTGTCCGCAGTTCTGCCAACGTCAATGCCAATGCCCGCACAAAGTCATCAACTATTATTCACGGTATGCTTTTGTTGATCTGTGTGGCCCTGATCCCGGCCATATTGAACATGATTCCACTGGCTGCGCTTGCGGCCGTGCTCATCCTGACAGGGTATAAATTGGCTAAAATTTCCATTTTCAAGGAGTCCTGGAGCAATGGTAAGTATCAGTGGTGGCCTTTCATCATCACCGTGCTCGCCGTGGTGTTTACGGATCTGCTCACGGGGGTAGGCATAGGTCTGGTGGCCAGCGCCTTTGCGATTTTGCGCGGAAACATGCGGAATGCCTATTTTTTCGAAAAAGAAGAATATCACGAAGGTGACCTTATCACCATAAAACTCTCTCAGGAGGTTTCTTTCCTCAACAAAGCATCCATTAAACTGACACTTGAACATCTTCCCGAAAATTCTAAGGTAGTGATCGACGCTACGGATACCGCTTATATTGATTTTGACGTACTTGAAAGCATTCGGGAATTTGCCAAAGATAAGGCTGGTCTGAAAAACATAAAGGTGAACCTTAAAGGGTTTCATGAACGATACAATTTCTGGGAGGCTGATTTTGTTCATTCAAACCCGGACCCTGATGCTGAGCCCAAATCCAACAACAACCGCAGCCTTGCTACGGAAACTTCCAAGCCCTAACCTTTTTAACCCATCGCATTATGACAATGCATCAGGACATTTTGGAAGCGCCAAACCCTCTGTCGAGGCACACTCGATTTGACGAGGAGCATGTGTTGCAGGAGCTGAAACACATGCTGCCCACCCAAACCCCGCTTAAAGACTTTATTCACCACAATACCTTACATGCTTTTCAGTCCATGAAATTCTATGATGCCATTTTTAAGGCATCTAAAATTTTTGGCTACAAGGTCACTTTCAATCTGGAGGAATATCGCGGATTGTATCAGATAGGGCGCATCCGGGAAGATATTTTAGATAGGGTCATTGCCGACCGAAAAGGCGCTTCAACGGTTTTAGCCTGGAAACAATTGGTGCTTGTCCAGGAGTACAATGAGACGGTCAGACCACGAATCGGCCGATTGAGAGCCTATTGGAAATCCGCTTATCATGTGGATCTGGACAATTTGGTTCAGCCGCTTTTATTCAGGATCCTGGGCAGTTATATGGACCAGGGCATTGCTTTGTGGCATTTCCCGTTTGAAGATCAGGGTTTGCTCAAGGCCATACGGGCACTGGAAAGCAATAGTTTTACCAGTTTTTTCAAAACCAAACGTGTTAAAAAATTGCTTTTGGATGAAAATGACTGCACCCTCTCCAATCTGTTGAACATTCTGGTCGGGGATGAAGCCTACTTTGAACAATATCTCTTCGACCAGCAGTTTTGTCACCGTGGTTGGTCGGGAATGGCAGCGGCATTGGAAGCCCATCCTGAGGCAATTCTTTATCCGAAAAAGATAGAATTGCGCGACCTGATATTGTTGGAATTGCTGCTGGAAATAGATGCCCTGGAAGCAGATCTGGGGAATGGCTGGAAACCGCTTTGTCAGAAGGTGAAGGCCAAGCCCATGGAGTTATTCGCTGATGTGAAAACTACCGAACTCCACGAGGTGTATTGCATATGGCAGGATGCTTTCGAATGGAGTTATTACGATGAGGTATTGGCTGGCTTGCAACAATTGAAAAACGGCCGTCCGGAGCGTGCAAGAACACACAAGCATTTTCAGGCCATTTTCTGCATTGACGAGCGTGAGGATTCTTTGCGCAGGCATTTGGAAGCAATGGACAAGGACTGTGAAACACTGGGGAGTCCGGGCTTTTTTGGGGTGGAATTCTATTTCCAACCGGAAAACGGCAAATTCTATGAAAAACTCTGTCCCGCTCCGGTCACACCGAAATACCTCATCAAAGAATATGGTTCGAACAGCCATCGCAAACACGAACTGCTCTACACCAAAAATTCCCACACGCTGCTCCGTGGTTTCCTGGCCACACTTTCCTTGGGGGTTTTGGCGGCAGTAAGAATCTGGCTCAACCTATTTCGGCCCAAAATGAGCCCGGCCATTTCAAATGCTTTTGCACACATGAACGTGGACGGGCAATTGACGGTCGAGAACAAAAGCCCCCAAGACAATGAAAACGGATTGCAAATCGGGTTTACCGTAGAAGAAATGGCAACCCGGGTAGAGGGGCTTTTGCGGGGCATCGGTATGGTAGAAGATTTTGCTCCGCTGGTCTATGTAATGGCACACGGGTCCAGCAGCGCCAACAATCCGCACCATGGGGCACACGATTGTGGCGCTTGCAGCGGACGACCGGGTTCTGTAAATGCACGGGTATTTGCCATGATGGCCAACCATGAAAAAGTCAGAAACCTGCTGATTCTTAAGGGCTTGGATATTCCGGCGAAGACCCAATTCCTGGGCGCATTACACGATACTGCTGCGGATGAGATCGCCTTTTTTGATGAGCATATCCTATCCGAAAAAAATGCAGTAGCGCACCAAAAGAACAAGGCCACTTTCGAGCGCGCATTGGACTTGAATGCACAGGAACGCTCCCGTCGCTTTGCATCCATTAACACGCAGGCGGATTTGAGCCATGTGCGGGAAGCCATTCGTCTCCGCTCGGTATCACTGTTTGAACCACGTCCGGAACTTGGACACGGTACCAATGCGCTGTGTTTTGTGGGTCATCGTAGTCGGACCAAGGGGTTGTTTTTGGATCGGCGTGCTTTTATGAATTCATACGATTATCGCACGGATCCTGAGGGGAAATTGCTGTTGGGGGTAATCCGACCCTTGCCGATTGTTTGTGGTGGTATCAATCTGGAGTATTATTTCTCCAGGCAGGACAATTACAAACTTGGGGCAGGTACCAAGCTTCCCCACAATGTGATGGGGCTGATCGGAGTGGCGAACAGCAGTGATGGAGACCTGCGGCCCGGGCTCCCTTTACAAATGATCGAGGTGCACGATCCGGTGCGGTTGGTGATATTGGTGGAACATTACCCGGATGTGGTGCTTAAAACCATCCAGATACAACCTGAAGTGTATGAATGGTTCATCAACAGTTGGGTACATCTGATTGCAATACAGCCGGATACCGATCAGTTTTTCTATTTTAAAGAAGGCAAATTCATTCATTATGTGCCGCTGACCCAACAGGTGAAATCAGCCGACGATATGCAGCATTTGATACGTTCTGCACAAGAGATGAAAACCAATCATATTGTGGATGCAACACAGGAAAATCTGTCGGTGCACGTGATTCAAGAATAAAGATTTTAGGCGCTAATTGCCGTATTTTATGCACGATTTCGTGCAAATTAGTGCAGTTAATGGCTAAAAATAAACAATAAAGAATGAACCAGTTTCTTCCATATTTCATACTTCTTCCTTTGCTGGGCCTGGTGCTGAGCGCACTGTTCCCGAACAGGAAGGAGAAGATCATTTTTGGAATTTCTATTACAACAGTGGCACTGCATACCATCGGCTTGGTTGCATTGTCGCTGTTATGGCTGCTGAACGATCGTCCTACCGTATTTTATGATGGTTTATCACTTTACCAAACCCATGACTCGGACTTTTCGATTGACTTTTACTTTGATGGCATAACTTCGGTCTATGCTGTAGTCGCCTCGGTGCTCACGTTTTTGGTGATGATTTTTAGCCGGTCTTACATGCACCGGGAGAAGGGCTTCAAACGCTTTTTCAATAACGTGCTGTTTTTCTATTTGGGACTAAGTATTGTATTGTTTTCAGGCAATTTCGAGACACTTTTTATTGGTTGGGAAATTCTGGGCGTTACGTCTTTTTTCCTGATCGCATTTTATCGCGACCGTTATTTGCCGGTAAAAAACGCCTTGAAGGTGGTGTCGCTCTATCGTGTTGCCGATGCGGCCTTGCTTTTGGGGATATGGCTTTGTCACCATGCTTTTGAAAGAAACATTACGTTTTCAGAATTACTGGATCCAGCCATACTCAATGAGCATTTTACAGAAGAACCGATTTATCCAATCCTCATTTCCAGTATTTTCCTGCTGGCAGCAGTGGTAAAATCGGCTCAATTCCCATTTTCCTCCTGGTTGCCCCGTGCAATGGAAGGCCCGACCACTTCAAGCGCCATATTTTATGGTTCGCTCTCCGTACACATAGGTGTTTTTCTGTTGTTACGCACTTTCCCGATTTGGGAAAGCAGTGAAGTGTTTAGGGCGATCGTGATCGCAATTGGTTTGATTACGAGCCTTTTAGCGACGGTAACGGCCCGGGTGCAATCTACCGTAAAAACCCAGATAGCCTATTCTTCCATTGCCCAGATCGGGTTGATGTTTATAGAAGTAGCCCTGGGCTGGCATACGCTGGCGCTGATTCACTTTACGGGAAATGCGTTTTTGCGGAGTTATCAATTGCTGGTGTCGCCCTCGGTATTGAGCTACATGATCCATGATCAGTTTTTCAATTTCATTGCGCCGCAGCACAATATCACCAACACACTGTGGGGTAAATTGCGACTGACCGTTTATATGCTCAGCATAAAAGAATGGAATCTGGACCACTTCATGTACCGCTTCCTCTGGAATCCATTGAAGCAGATGGGCGCTTTGCTGGCGTTCATTCCCGTCCGTGCGGTTACTTTCTTATTTGTACCCTTGTTTCTGGTTGGCTTCTATTTTGTCTACAATAGAGAACTGTTGCCTCCAGCCGCATTGGAATATCTTCCATCGGCCATGGCGGTCATTGGGATCATGCTGGCTTTAAAAGCCTTTAAAGCGCGGGGCAATGCCCAGCTGAGTTGGTCGCTGGTGATTATGA
Source organism: Saprospiraceae bacterium (assembly GCA_030645295.1). Lineage (GTDB taxonomy): Bacteria > Bacteroidota > Bacteroidia > Chitinophagales > Saprospiraceae > M3007. Next base: position 10,649 of record JAUSMG010000146.1, read on the forward strand.
ATCAATTGTTTTCTGCCTTATCGATCGGGCTGCATGAAGAATTTGAACATGCACAAATTCTCCTTTTCCTGAGTGGGATTGTCGTGTCTGGTATCGTAGGCTTTTTCTGTCTCCGGTATTTGATACAGGCGGGTGAATCCATTAGTCTGGACCGGTATCACGGGCATTCCTATTACTACCCCCGTTTAACCTTTGTATTTATGCTGGCAGCTCTGAGTCTGTCCGGTTTTCCGATTACCCCCACCTTCATCGGAGAAGACCTGTTACTTGGGAAAATTGACGAGCACCAGTTTTTACTGTTGGGATTCACAGCATTGAGCTTGATTCTGGACGGTTTGGTGGTGTTCCGAATTTATGCACGATTGTTTTTGGGCCCCAATGAGAAGGGGTATCACGAGGTGGCTTTCAGATCGTCGTAAGGGTTCGTTTTCTTCATATCAAGTCTATTCAGCCCCAAAGCACACACACCTTTTCACACAAATCTACAGATTAAATATGCGTACACTCACTAAAGAAATTCAAGAAAGATTAACGCCACAATTGGCACTCAAGCTTTTGCAGGATGGCAATAACAGGTTCATCAATAACCTGAAAATAAACCGCAATTTGCTTCAGCAAGTCAATGAAACAATGGAGGGACAGCATCCTTTCGCTGTGATTTTGAGTTGCATTGACTCCCGCACCAGTACGGAGTTGGTTTTTGACCAAGGACTTGGAGATATTTTCAGTATCCGTATTGCAGGTAATATCCTGAACGAGGATATCCTTGGCTCCATGGAATTTGCCTGCAAAGTAGCCGGTGCAAAAATCATTCTCGTTCTCGGGCACACCAAGTGCGGCGCCATTAAAGGCGCCTGTGACCATGTTAAAATGGGCAACCTCACAGGCCTGCTCGACAAAATCAAGCCTGTAATGGAGCGAACGCCATACACCAATGGCACCGAATACGCTTACCCAAATGCAGTGGCGGCCAACAACGTGCATTACGTGATGGATGAGGTGGCGCAACGGAGCCAAATCATCCGCGAAATGATTGATTCCCACGAAATTGCCATAGTGGGCGGTATGTACGATATTGAGACGGGCGTCGTGGACTTTTACGAACACCCACACCTCTTTTAACCCCCTGTTTTGTAAAGCAAGAAGGTTTTATAAAGGATGGATTTTAACCCGCTGCTGTAAAGTAGCGGGTTTTTTATTTTGTAAAACACTTGTTCGGTTCGTGTTTTTTTCAACCTTTGCCACCTACATCACGAACAAAACAAAATGGCCCTTTCTACGGCTTCCACAAACAAAGCTGACGCTAAGCCGCTGCTATCAACCCGCAGTATTTGGAATATGAGTGTGGGCTTTTTGGGGATTCAGGCAGGTTTCGCCCTCCAAAACGGCAATGCCAGTACCATTCTACAGCGGTACGGAGCAGATGTGCATGAACTTCCCAATTTTTGGCTCGTTGCGCCCATCATCGGCATGATTGTTCAGCCGATCATCGGGTATTATTCAGACCATACCTGGAACCGTTGGGGCCGACGTAGGCCCTACTTTCTGGCAGGCGCCATCGCTGCATGTTTTGGTATGATGCTGATGCCCAATGCCGGGATGTTTGCCGCTGTGCTCCCACTCGTGCTTGTGGGCGCGGGTATGTTAATGATCATGGATGCCGCATTCAATGTGGCCATGGAGCCTTTTAGAGCCTTGGTCGCGGATAAGTTGCCTTCTGCTCAGCGGACGATGGGATTTTCGGCCCAAACGGCGCTCATTGGTATCGGGGCGGTCATTGGCTCGTGGTTGCCGTGGTTTTTGGCCAAAAAAGCAGGGGTAGTCGATACCGCCGCGGATGGCGTAGTACCTGACAATGTAAAATGGTCTTTTTATATCGGGGGCATACTATTGCTCGCCGCTATCCTTTGGACAGTTTTTACGACCAGGGAATATTCTCCAAAGGAACAGGCGCAGTTCGGTGGGGAGCCTGAGGTTAAATCCACCAAGCGCGGAATTGCTTCAATACTGGAAGATCTGAAGAATATGCCCAAGGCAATGAGGCAGCTGGGATGGGTACAGTTTTTCTCCTGGTTTGCACTGTTTTCGATGTGGGTATTCACTGCTCCGGCTATCGCACACCACGTATATGGTTGTGCCATTGATGATAATAGTTCACAGGCATTTAGTGATGCAGGTAACTGGACGGGTATTATCTTTGGCGTGTACAATGGTGTATCTGCGGTTTTCGCCCTTTGTCTTCCCTATATCGCTGCACGGATCGGGCGCAAAAATACCCACGCAGTGGCGTTGGTATGTGGCGGATTGGGATTGATCTCCATTTATTTTGCCAACTCGCCCAATTTCCTGATTTTCTCCATGATTGGGGTTGGAATTGCCTGGGCGAGCATCCTGGCCATGCCTTACGCGATGTTGGCGGGCTCGATTCCAGCCCATAAAATGGGCGTTTATATGGGGATATTCAACTTTTTCATTACCATCCCACAAATTGTAAGTGGGGTTGTCAACCGCCCCATAGTCAAGCACTTGTATGGCAACAATGCCATTTGGGCCATTGTAATGGGTGGCGTTTTCTTTTTGTTTGCGGCTGTCGCGGTGCGGTTTGTGGAGGATAAGGATGATGTAGTGAATGCGTAAACCCCGCCTTCGCTAAAGCTATGGCGGGTGAAGTGGTCAATTTGGACAGTGTGATTTCAATCGAATCAATCGAATCAATCATATCAATCGAATCAATCTATTTATGAATCCGAAATTCAGAGCCCTTTTTGCCGTACTTTTGGGTATTCTGGCTGGTGGTCTTGTAATTACCCTGGTGGAGATGATGTCGCCGCACACCCCCCCGGCAGGCATGAATGTAAACGATCCCGCCAAATTGGGTGAATGGATCGCTACCTTGCCGACCTCAGCGTTTGCTATTTTGCTTTTGGCCTATTTTTTAGGTTCAGCGGTAGGGGGCTGGGTAGCCAACCAAGTGGCATTTAAGTCCCATTACCGGCCTGCGCTGATCGTGGGTTTTGGACTTTTTGTAGCAGGGGTGATGAACCTGATCGCGATTCCGCACCCGCTGTGGTTTTCCATCGTTTCGTCCCTGATTTACTTTGTCGGCGCCTGGATTGGGGGTAGGGTAGTGGGCCGTTTGAGAATTTGATTTTTCACCAAAACTTTTTCTATATTATGGGTACTAACGACTTGATTTTAACGCTCATTATCGGCGCCGTTTCAGGCTGGTTGGCCGGTCAGATCCGTAGAGGCTATGGCTTTGGACTGGTGGGCAACATCATTGTGGGCATCATCGGTGCATTCGTGGGCGGATGGCTTTTCCGCGAGGTACTGCACGCTGACCTGGGTGGTGGTTTGGTGGGTGTAATCGCAACATCGGTTATTGGGGCCTTGTTATTGTTGTTCCTCATTGGGCTATTCAAAAGATAATTAGAGCCCTTTGATGCTTACCCGTCCTACGATTATGAATCGTAGGACGGTTTTTTTTCACAGGATTCAGCCCTTCAGCACCTCTCTCGCAATCACCAATTTCTGTATCTCCGAAGTTCCTTCCCCAATGGTACAAAGTTTGGAATCGCGGTAAAACTTCTCCACAGGAAAGTCCTTCGTGTAGCCGTAGCCTCCAAACACCTGTACGGCATCGGTGCTGACCTGTACGGAGATTTCCGAAGCATAGTATTTTGCCATGGCAGCCTCCTTTGTACATTTTTTTCCGGCATCTTTTAGCGTGCCGGCCTGGCGGGTCAGCAATTCAGCGGCTTCGATTTTTGTAGCCATGTCAGCCAGTTTAAAGGAAATGCCCTGAAAACCCGATATGGGTTGGCCAAACTGCTGGCGTTCCTTAGAATACTTAACCGATGCTTCATAGGCGCCCTTTGCAATGCCCAGCGCAAGTGATGCGATGCTGATACGACCGCCGTCGAGAATTTTCATGGACTGGATAAAGCCCTCTCCTTCTATGCCAAGTATCTGGCTTTCATGGATGCGGCAGTTGTCAAAGATCATTTCGGCGGTTTCGCTGGCGCGCATACCGAGTTTGTTTTCTTTTTTTCCTGCGCTGAAGCCTGGCGTTCCACGGTCCACAACAAAGGCAGTCATACCACGGCTGTCCAGCAGTTCGCCCGTGCGGGCGATGACCACTGCAACATGTCCGCTCTTGCCATGGGTGATCCAGGATTTAGTGCCGTTCAATACCCAATGATCGCCATCGAGGACGGCCGTACATTGCATCCGCATGGCATCGGAGCCAGTGTTGGGTTCTGTGAGCCCCCAGGCGCCGATCCATTTGCCCGAAGCAAGGAGTGGAAGGTATTTGCGCTTTTGCTCCTCGTTTCCAAAAGACAATATGTGGTTGGTGCAGAGCGAGTTGTGCGCTGCCACGCTTAAGCCGATGGAGCCACAGACTTTAGAAATTTCTTCTATAACCGTGATGTATTCCTGATACCCAAGTCCTGCACCGCCATATTCTTCTGGCACTACAACCCCCAGGAATCCATGCTCACCCATTTGGTGGAACATTTCCATCGGGAAGAATTGACTTTCGTCCCATTCCATTACATAAGGTCGGATGTGTGCTTCGGCAAAATCGCGCGCGCTTTGGCGTATAAGTTGCAAATTTTCAAGGCGTTCTGCTGCTTTTCCCATGACTTGATTTTATTTGTAGTGGTGTAATACTGCGAGATCCATATCACATTAAGGTGAAGGCAAATTGCGGCGTAAAAGTAACCCGATTTTCCCGAATAGAGGTAACCAGGCAAAGCGTCCATTGTCTACCCAACGCTAATTCTTAAACATTCCAGTTTCCCAAATATTTCAAAAACAATTTCACCAGGTTTTCGGCATCTGAAATGCCGCGGTGATGCTGGCCGGTAAATACAATGTCTTCTTTTTCAATGGCTTTACGAAGTCCAATGCCCGTTTTCATTCGCTTCATTAAGCGATATTGTTCTTTAAGATTGGCGTGATGTTCCGTCCAATCGTTATCAAGGCGGTGCAGGCGACAGTCGGCGGCAAACATTTTGCGGTCGAAATTGCCCCATGAGCACAATACATAGTCTTCCTCTTCGATGCGGGCCCAGTCCTGGAATTCCTGAATGACATCAGGGAAATATTTTGCACGGTTCACATTGGATTGTTCGATCGTAGTGAGTTGCCGGCAAAATGGTGAAAGGTTCGGGTGGAGGGAGGGTTTTACAAAGCGGTTGAATTTACCGCGTACTTCGCCATATTGGTTAAGGCGAAAAGCACCGATTTCAATGGTCTCTTGCACATAGCCAATCGGCGGCGTTTCCCAGCATGTGGCCTCCAAATCGTAAATAATGTAATTCATCGCAATCCTAATTTCTGCAACAAAAACCACAAGATAAGCCTGATCCGACTTTTCTGTGAAATGTAAAATATTTCCTGGTCCAGGCCATTTGGTCTTTCAACCCGGGTTGGGTGTGTGAGTGGGAGAGCAAGGCTTGAAGCACGAATGTTGGCTTTCCGGTCCAGCTGCTTTGTATGGGTTGCCGCTGCTTCTCCGATACCCGTATTTTGGACCAGATTCAAGCTTGGGACAATGCTTAATCCATTGTTATTCAATACACTATAAGCCCAGGCATAGGCCCAGGAATTATTTTCTCTGGCTTTTGTGGCCCGAAATTTATCCAACATATAAGCCTGAGCGATGGGTTCAGGTGTCAGGCTGCTGATCCTGTTTTCACGAACGAAATCCTCGAATCCTTCCAGATTAAGCGACATTTTTGCCCAGGCGCTTCGCCAACTTGCCCAACCCCAGACAAAACTGAACTGAGAGAAAAAATAACTCGAAGACAGGGTGCGGGTGAGTTGTTCTGCCACGTTAGAGCCACCAATGTGCATCACCTGTTCGTGGTCAGCATAACGCTCCAGCAATGTTTCGCAAAAAGGGAAAAAAGAACGGTCTGGGAGGCAGTCGTCTTCTAAAACGATGCCTTGTTCCACAGCCTCAAAAAACCAGTCCAATGCTCCAGAAACACCTTCCCGAAGCCCGACATTTTGAGCCCGAAAAAGGGTTTTGATCTCGCAGGGCCAGTCTATTTTGTCCAATTCAGTGCGCACCGCAGTTACCTTTTCAGACTCCCCCTCGACACTTTCCCTGGGTCCATCGCAATGGACGAATATTTGCGTGGGTCTGATTTCGCGCAGCCGATCCAATACAGCCCTGGTGTGTTTCGGGCGGTTGAAAAGGAGTAATAATATTGGCGTGGTGCAGCGGTAGTCCATGGTGCAATTTGATGCGCACTAATTTACTATGGTTTGATAAACAGCAAGATGCTTTTTCGCGCTTTGCTCCCAGGTAAACGCTTTAACCCGTTCGAGCCCCATTTCAATCCTGTTTCTTCGATAATCCGTGTCCTCTAAAAGGCGTCTCACCTCCGCCTCCAAACTGCCGGAAGTATTTTCGTCAAAATAGCTGGCAGCCTCAGCTCCGACTTCCGGTAATGAGCTCGCCCGATTTAAAACGACCGGACACCCACAGGCAAAGGCCTCCAACACTGGTATTCCAAAACCTTCATATTGCGAAGGGAAAATGAAGCACATTGCCTGGCTGTACAATTTTGCTAATTCCGCATCGGAACCAACGCTCTGATATCGGACTTTGTGGGCAACGCCAAGCCGGGCCAATTGTTCGTTTTCGGCTTTGTCAAAGTGCGAACCGCCTACACAAATCAGCTCAAGATCCTTTACTGAATGCAATAAACCGGCTATTTGCTCCAGCATCCACGCAAAGTTTTTATAAGTTTTGCGCTGACCGACGAACAAGAGGAAAGGAGGGCTTTGGACTTTGGAGCCTGGATTTTGGGCTTCTAAGTCTGGTTGAAGTGAGTTTCCGTGATGAATGACATAAACTTTGGAAGGATCAATTTCGGGACAAAAGCGCAGTAAATCCCTCCGGGTATTTTCTGAAACAGCAATAATAGCGTCGGCTTTTCCAGCCAAAAACCGTTTGTTTTCAACAACCTGTGCGTCGAGTGAAAACACGCTTCTACTTCCGTGACCGTAGATCTCGTGGATCATGTCGTGCACCGTAAGTACGAAACGAATGGATCGTGTCTCCAGCGTTTTTAAAAAATAGGGGTCAAAATAGGTCGGGTGGAATACATCGGGCGGATACCTCCTGATAGCTTCTAAGGAGGCCTTTCTCCCCAACACGTTTTGCAGTATCTTTTTACCCTTAAATGAAAACGGCGTGAGACTTTTTCGCTGAAAATCCGGAAGGCTGCGGAGATAAACGTTTTCAGAATAAAAGTTTTCAGGCAGGATTACCTCCTGTCCAAGGGCTTTCAGACCAAGCATCTGTGCTACAAAATAACGGGACACACCACCGTAAGTCTGCCAGGAAAAAACCTGGTGGTCGAAGAGAATGCGCATTTTTCACAAGATCAAAATGTCCTAAAATTTCCAGGTAAAGCCAAAACGATATTCTACCGGGTTATCCCAACCGTTGATGTCGTTGGCGACTTTAAAATTATAAAGAATGCTGATCTCGGAGCCTACACCGCCGGGTTCACCGAAATTCCATCCGGCGCCAAGACGCTGATTTACACGTTGGTCGGTAAATCTTTCCTGCGTGTTCAAATCTTTGTCTTGAAACCACTTATTGGACAATTCTGCCTGCAGGAATAAGCCCCGGAAGACCCGGCACCGCACAAATCCACCCACATCCCAGCTATGGAGTGCAGTGGCTTTGAAGCCAGGTTGTTTGAGCGAAGTAAAATCGTAGGCAACCCGAGGCCCTGCCGACAGTGGTCCCGCGATTTTATACCCAACCATGGGCGACAAACCAAAAACGAATATGCTGCCGCCGTTGAATGCGCCGAAGCCGATATTGACACCACCGCCATACCAAAGTTTTGAGGTAAAGTCGTTGGTCGCTTCCTTCTCTGCCTTGTATTCCCGTTCTCTTTTTGGCTCACGTTCCCGGTCACGACGCTGGGCGGAAACGGATGGAGCGAAAGAAATCAAAAGCGCCAGGGCGAGCAATACTAAATTGTGTTTTTTAAGTTGCATAAGTTGTGGGTGTTCGTTTCAGGTAAATCCCGCACAAAAGTAAGAAGCCCTATTGGAAAGTCAGTTTTTTGACCAAACTCACTTTTTTTTGCCCTTAACGAAATTACAATTTGCAAGAAGTGGTACATTCGCCCACCATTATTTCTTTATCAATGAATAATCAGGTCAATTTTTGAAGCCTCTGTCCCCGATAACGCATGTCGGGGCGAAGGCAATCTTCAGCCCTTTTGATCAACTACAGCCCTTTGTTCCAATTGTATTTCACCATTGTTCCATCTCATTATCACGTTTAACTCATTCCAAGTTTATGGCCAAGTCCTCACGCTTGTATTGCTGTCTGGCAGCAATTTTCCTTTTTCTATCCCCTGCTTTTCAATTAGGCGCCCAAACGTTTACAGCCCCTTTGGAGCCACATACCTCGCTGGCATTGGCACAAAATTTTAGTCAATATCAGGTTTTTCGTCTGGATGCTAAATTACTCGAAGCCCATGTAAAATCAAATTTGGGATCACCTGCAGAACTGAATATTGGTGGGCATCATTGGCGCTTAAGCCTGGAGCCAAACCGCATCATTTCAGAAAATTATTCCTTGCGTGTTAGTACACCAAACGGAGTTGTCGTAAGTTATTCTAAGCCCAATATTGCCTTCAAAGGTTACGAATTGAATGGAGGCGGAATGCTGAGGCTTACCATACGGGATGAATTCCTTTATGGTTTTGTGGAAGAAGGCTCTGAGCGGTACTACATTGAGCCACTCTGGTATTATGAGCCGCTGGCAGAACGTGATCTGTTTGTTGTTTACCACCAAAGTGCTGCAAATACGCTTGCGCCAAATGCCTGTGGTATGACGGAAGCACAGATCGAACTTGAACGCTTAGAAGAAAGCTACAAAGGCGGAAGTGCAGAAAATTCTGCATGCTACGAACTGGAAATAGCCGTTGCCTCTGACCGATCTATGTATGACAAATACGGTTCAGTTCCGGCGGTTGAAGACCACAATATTGGGGTGCTCAATGATGTCCAGGGGGATTATACCGGCGGCAACTTTGACCACGATATTGAGTATGTAATTGTTACTCAGTTCGTGGTTACAGGCAGCGACCCATGGACACCCTCCACAGATGCCGGCGTACTGTTAGCCAGTTTTCGCAACTGGGGAAACGGTGGGAATTTTGGCGTAAATTTTGACAACGGCGAACTGTGGACCAATAGGAACTTTGATGGAGCCACAGTTGGTATTGCATACCTGGCAGGTATTTGCAACTCCAACAAATATCACTGCCTGCAAGACTACACTGGCAATGCCAACAGCTTGCGGGTGCTGACTTCACACGAATTAGGACACAACTGGAGCAGCGGCCACGATGCAGGCTGTCCACCCCCTCAGTTTATTATGTGCCCCTCTGTATCACAGGGGACCTCATGGAGTGACCAGTCTACAAATGCCATCAGTGCCTACATTCAATCTAAAATCAACAGTGGTTGCCTTCAGGCATGTGGCCCGCCGCCGCCGCCACTCATTGCCGGTTTTGATTGGTCGCCTAAACCTGGTTGCCAAGGTCAACCCGTTACTTTTACCGATCAATCTTCCGGTAACATCACCAATTGGGCCTGGACTTTCCCGGGAGGAACTCCTTCATCGTCGAACCAACAGAACCCGGCGGTGACCTGGAACACCCCCGGGTTTAAGGATGTAACCCTAACCATCACCGGTCAAGGTGGTTCTAACGCGATCACTCAGTCGATAGAAATTGGGGCATTGCCAGCAGCCAACTTTACTTTCGCCGTTAATGGACTTGAGGTTACTTTTACAAATACTTCAACCGACGCAACATCCTACGAATGGGATTTTGGCGATGGCGGTGGAAGTACCGATGAAGACCCTGTGTACGAATACCCCCAGGCAGGCACTTATGTGGTCGTTTTGAAAGCTACAAACTCCTGTGGGCAGTCCATCAAATCCATTATTGTAAACACTGCACCAACGGCCTTTTTTGAGGCCAGCCCAACAAATGGCTGTGCAACCCTGGTAGTTCAGATGGACAATCAGTCTTCTTCAAATTCTGTTACCTACAATTGGACTTTTCCAGGGGGCGCTCCTTCGGCTTCCAATCAGGCCAATCCATCTGTGATTTACGCCCTCGCAGGCACCTATCCCATTACACTTAAGGCGACAAACGGTTCAGGATCAAATACTTTTACACGTACTGACTACATTACAGTGAAGACAACGCCTACGGCAAACTTCAACTTCACGGTAAATGGCTCAACAGCCACCTTTACAAATATTTCCATTGGCAACGCAACTTCTTATCTCTGGAATTTTGGCGATGGCGATACCAGCACCTTGGCTAATCCAGTACATGTCTATTCCAATCCTGGTATTTACGATGTAGTACTTACCGCAACCAATGATTGCGGTAGCAGTACAAAAACAAGGCAGGTAGAAATAGTTTCATCCGGCCCGCCAACAGCAGCATTCACGGCCAACCCCTCCAGCGGTTGTGCTCCTTTGACCGTTAATTTCACAAACAACACCACAGGAGCGGTGTCCTATCTCTGGACATTCCCGGGCGGTACCCCAGATTCTTCAACGGTAACGAATCCGACCGTGGTGTATAGTACCCCAGGGTCCTTCACTGCCACTTTAATTGCAACAAACGTAATTGGTAGCGATACTACGTCGGCAGTCATAACCGTGAATACGGTTCCGGATGCGGGCTTCACTTATGCGGTGAGCAACGACACTACAGTGACCTTCACCAATACCTCCACAGGGGCTACCTCGTATCTTTGGACTTTTGGCGATGGAGACAGCAGCATAGTAGCCAACCCGGTTCATGACTACCCTGCACACGATAGCATTTACGTTTATCAGGTGATTTTGCAGGCGATCAATGCTTGCGGGACCGTCAATGATACTCAATTGGTTACGATTGTTACTGACCCACAGGCAAACTTTACTGCAACGACCACCAGTGGCTGCGCACCGCTCACGGTTCAGTTCAATAACACCTCTACTCCGAATGCCACTTCTTTCCTGTGGCGTTTTCCAGGAGGTACGCCCGATAGTTCGATTCTGAAGAACCCGGTTATTGTTTACGCAACGCCCGGAACGTATTCTGTAACCTTGATCGCGATCAACGCCGCTGGTCGGGATACTTTCACGCGGACCAATTATATTGTGGTCAATACTACGCCGGTTGCAGGCTTTACCTCGGCTGCCAATGGTTTGACTGTAAATTTCACCAACACAACAAGTGGTGCAACGTCTTATTCCTGGGACTTTGGAGACAACAGCAACAGTACGGATGCTAATCCTTCGCATACTTATGCAACGGATGGGACATACACCGTTATCCTGAGTGCTACCAATACCTGCGGTACCGTAACCAAGACCCAAACTGTAACAGTAGCAACTACCCCCACTGCGGGCTTTACGGCCTCTGCTACATCGGGTTGTGCTCCGCTTACCGTTCAGTTTACCAATACTTCCAGCGCCAACTCCACCAATTTTGATTGGCAATTCCCCGGAGGCAACCCTTCAAGTTCGACAGCTCAAAACCCTCCAAGTGTTGAGTATGCTTTGCCCGGGACATACACTGTAACGCTCACCGCCTCGAACAGCGCGGGAAGCAGCACCTTTACGCAAGTTATTGTTGTAAACGCTGGTCCAACCGCAAATTTCAGCTCCAACGTTTCAGTACTGACTGCTACATTCACCAATAACTCAACGAACGGCCTCGCCTACAATTGGGACTTTGGCGATGGCAGCAATAACAGCAGCGATCCAAATCCAACGCATGAATACGCTGCTGACGGAACGTACACGGTAGTATTGACCGCAACAAACAATTGTGGCTCCAGCACATTCACACAGACTGTGGTCATTACCACCGAGCCAGGGGCTGGTTTCTCTGTGAGTACTACCAGCGGTTGTGCAGTTTTAACCGTCAACTTTACTGATATTTCATCAGGCAATCCAGTAAGTTGGGAGTGGGATTTCCCAGGTGGAACCCCAAGCAGTTCGACAGAAAAAAACCCAACGGTACAGTATTTTACACCAGGTGTTTATGATGTTACCCTGGTGGTTACTTCAATCGGAGGCAGTACCAGCTCGTTTACCCAGCCTGGTATTATTACGGTAAATAGTGCGCCAAGTGCAGGGTTTACCTCCAGCGTTAACGATGCTACGGTAACCTTTGCCAATACCTCTGTGGGCGCAACCTCTTACATCTGGACTTTTGGCGACCAAAGCAGCAGTTTGGAAGAAAATCCAACCCATACCTATGCCAACGATGGGGTTTACACCGTTATACTTATAGCCACCAACAACTGCGGCTCCACTATTTTTGAGCAAACTGTAGTGGTTGTTACTCCGCCGACGGCAGGCTTCAGTGTCAGCAGTGCTTCAGGTTGTGTACCATTTTCGGTGCAGTTTACCAATACCTCAAGCAGCAATGCTACCACCTTTGCCTGGGAATTTCCCGGTGGTAATCCGTCTACTTCCAGCGATCCAAACCCAATTGTGACCTGGAATACGGCAGGGGTATACACGGTGACGCTGACCGCTTCCAATAGTGCAGGTAGTAGCACCAGTACCACTACGATCACGGTTGGCGTCGGACCAACCCCTGGATTCACGTACCAGATCGGTGGTTTGACCGCAGTATTCACCAATACTTCCAGCAACGGCGATTCGTACCTGTGGGATTTTGGTGATGGCAGCGATACCAGCACCGATGTAAATCCAAACCACACCTACACGCAGCCAGACTCTTATACCGTCACACTCAGTGTAACCAATGAGTGCGGTACAGTTACGATCACACAAACGGTAGTGGTTGAAGGAACTCCACCAGTTCCTGCTATCAGTGCCAACAATACCAATGGTTGCCTGCCTTTCTCGACCCAATTCACGGATCAATCCGCTGGCGATCCTACTGCATGGATCTGGACATTCCAGGGCGGAACTCCGGCTACCAGCACAGATCAGAACCCTTCGGTTACCTTTGCTGCTCCAGGTACCTATGATGTGACTTTGGAAGTAACGAACATTTTTGGTAGTTCTACGGAGGTATTCCCAGCATATATCACGGTGCAAACAGCGCCTACCGCAGGGTTTACTTATGTAGCCAATCAAACTACTGTAACGTTTACGAGCACTTCACAAAATGCTACCACATATTTCTGGAGTTTTGGAGACCTCATTACCAGCGATGAGGAAAACCCGAGCCATACTTATGCTGCACCAGGGACTTACACGGTTTCGCTTGCTACTTCGAACAATTGTGGCACCACAATTATCGAACAAACGGTCGTCATCACATCAGGTACGGGCGAAGCCGCATGGATCAAAGGGTTTAATCTTTTCCCAAATCCAAACTCAGGGGCTTTCACAGTAGAAATGAATGGATTGCCGCAAGACGAAGTGGAGTTTACACTCTTCAATGCACTGGGACAACAGATCAAGCGGGAAACTGCTGACTTTGGTTCCGGATCATTGCTTCGTTCATTTGACTATGGTGATCTTGCCGCCGGTGTTTACACATTCTGTGTGCAGGCCGATGGCCAGGCAATGTTTGTGAAAGTAACCGTTGGCAGGTAATTAACGGGAAAATTCATTTTGAAATCAATATGTTGCGGGCTGCTTTCCGATATGGAAGGCGGCCCGCTTTTTTAATGCTCTGGCATGTATATCTTCGCAGCAGAATTTTACCAAAACATATTAGAAAATGAATAAATTTCGATCAAGTTTCGCCCTTCTGTTTGCCCTCTTCTTACTTTCAATTGCTTCTACCCACCTTGTAGCGCAAACTGAAATGCGTTGGGATACGCACGGCGTTGGATTTACCGTACCGGATGATTTCAAAGTCAGTACCAATGACGCTGAGGAATATACGGCCGCTAATGACCATCTAATGCTAACCATTGCTCCGATTCAAGATGAGGAGATTACACAAGAAAACCTCGCAGAAGCGGTATTGGCCATGGCCACAGCAATGGAATATGAATCATTGGATGAAGCCGATAAGATCGATGTTCATGATTTTACCGGGTATTATATCAAGGGCACAAGAGATGGCATAAATGCGGTAGTTATTGCACTCCTGGACAAAGAAAGCAGCACCAACTTACTGGTTGTCATTGCTTACGACGATGATTATTTTGATGAGGCGGTGGCCATTGCTTCCAGTTTCTTTGCTTACGATTGATTTATTAAACGATCACCAAACTCATTCGATCCATGCGCCAGCAAATAGTAGCAGGAAACTGGAAAATGAACAAAACCCTGGAGGAGGGTATTGAACTTACAAAAGCTATTCTGGAAAAAGTAGAGAAACCAAATGGACTTGTAGTCATTGTACCCCCTTATCCTTACCTGAGTGAGCTTGGGAAAATGCTCAAAGTGCGCAAACACTTTCATCTTGCATCCCAAAACTGCCACCAGGAAGAAAAAGGAGCGTACACTGGAGAGGTGTCGGCTGATATGCTCGCTTCTGTTGGTTGCGAATTTGTCATTATTGGCCACTCAGAGCGGCGCCAGTATTTCAAGGAAAAGAACGATGCGCTGGCTGCCAAGGTGAATGTGACGCTGGCGCGTGGTATGCGCCCCATCTTCTGTTGTGGCGAACCGCTCCAAATCAGGGAGGTAAACACACACGTTGGGTATGTGGCAAAACAGCTTAAAGCCAGCCTTTTTCATCTGAATGAGGAAGATTTCAGAAAAGTCGTTATCGCTTACGAGCCTATTTGGGCCATCGGTACCGGACGTACTGCGACCAGTCTTCAAGCGCAAGAGATGCACCAGTCCATCCGGGTTCTGGTGGCAAAAAAGTACGGCAAAATTGTAGCCGACCAAACGCCAATCCTCTACGGGGGGTCTTGTAACGCCCAAAATGCTGCTGAACTTTTTGCCCAGCCTGATGTCGACGGCGGCCTGATCGGTGGCGCATCCCTTAAAGCAGAGGATTTTGCGACGATCGTGGCAGCACTGAAATAATTACTTACCTTCTCCCCAACGGTAAGTAGGCAGTTCAAAGCCCGCCAGATCAAGCACACGATCCACCACCGTGGCTGCAATGGCTTCTGCTCCAACCGGATTGGAGTAAAATGATGGACAGGCGGGACAAATGATGCCGCCTGCTTCGGTCACTGTTTTCATGTTGTTGATGTGAATGAGACTCAACGGCGTGTCGCGGGTGACCAGTATTAGGCGACGGCGCTCTTTCAGCACGACATCAGCGGCGCGGGTCACCAGGTCGTTGCTGACCCCGGTGGCGATGCGGGCAAGCGTCCCCATGGAGCAAGGGCACACGATCATAGTTCCATATTTGGCAGAACCAGAAGCAAAGGGCGCGAAAAAATCGTTTTTCTTGTAAAAATCAAATTTCTGATAAGCGGAGAAGTCGGGGGCGCCGATTTCGAGTTCCCAGTTTATCAGGGCATTGTCGGAGAGGACAATGCCGACTTTTTCCCACTGATTTTCCAGTTGCAAAAGCCGGTCGAGCAGCACTTTGGCATAAATGGCCCCCGAGGAGCCTGTGATGGAGAGAACGAGTTTCATGGGAGTTAGAACGTGGTGTTGAGGGAGAAGTTTGGAATCGGAGCGTCTTGTACAGGATTTTCAGGATGAATAGGTCAGGTAAAGCAATTCCTAAAACAAGGTCCCTTCCTTCCTCGGCGGCACCGCCCCAATGTGCTTATAAGCCTTCTCCGTAGCGGTTCGCCCACGTGGGGTGCGTTGTATGAAACCCTCCATGATGAGAAACGGTTCATGCACTTCTTCGATCGTTCCAGCCTCTTCGCCCACGGCCGTGGCTATAGTAGTGAGCCCCACAGGTCCGCCTTTGAATTTATGAATAATGGTGGTCAGGATGCGGATGTCCATATCATCCAGGCCGGATTCGTCGACATCAAGCGCGGAAAGGCCATAACGCGCAATCTCCACATTTACAGAGCCATCGCCTTTGATCTGGGCAAAGTCACGGATACGGCGAAGCAATGCATTGGCGATGCGCGGAGTGCCCCGGCTGCGGCGTGCGATCTCATGTGCGCCCTCGTCGGCAATGGGTATTTCTAAAATAGCCGCTGAACGGTGCAGGATTCGTTCGAGCGTGGGAACGTCGTAATAATCAAGGTGACAGGTGATGCCAAACCGTGCGCGGAGTGGTGAGGTAAGCAAGCCCATCCGCGTGGTCGCGCCGATGAGGGTGAACGGATTGAGCGTGATCTGTATGCTGCGGGCATTGGGGCCTGAGTCGATCATGATGTCGATCCGGTAATCCTCCATAGCGGAGTAGAGGTACTCCTCCACGACCGTATTCAGTCGGTGGATCTCGTCAATGAACAGTACATCGCCGGGCTCAAGGTTGGTCAGCAAACCAGCCAGATCGCCGGGCTTTTCGAGCACCGGTCCGGAGGTCAGTTTGAGACTTGCCCCGATCTCGTTGGTAATGATATGCGATAAGGTAGTTTTTCCGAGTCCAGGCGGACCATGGAGCAGGACATGGTCGAGCGCATCGCCCCGCTGTTTGGCGGCCTGGATGAAAATTTGAAGGTTGTCTACGATCTTGCGCTGTCCACTGAACTCTTCCAGAAGTTTGGGGCGCAGGGCTTTTTCGACGACTTTTTCTTCGTTGCCGGTGGGTTCGTTAGCGAGTGTTTTTGACAAAGTCTATTATTGGTGATTGGTTTAATGGTGACGCTCCTTCGCTACGGTTAGGTAGGGTACGTGGCCCTCCTTCGCTATGGCTACGGCGGGTAAAGTGGTTTTGAGATTGCAAAATTCAAATATTTTGTTTTGAAATAAAAATAATTCTGTGCAAAAGGCTTCTTAAGCTCAAAAGAACCTCAAAATTAACCAGTCCACCAGTCCACCAGTCCACCAGTTCACCAGTCCACCAGTCCACCAGTCCACCAATCCACCAATCCACCTTACCTTCGCCGCCATGGAAGTTCTACCTACTGCCAATTTTCAACCAGACCTTGTGGTATATGGACTGCGCTTTGGCGAGCCAGTGATTGCGCTGACCTCTATTTTAGTTTCGGTGGTCTGTTTTATTGCCTGGTATCGCTTGGGAAAAGTAGCCAAAACCAACGATGCTTTGCGACTTTCGCGTATTTTTTTCCTGCTTATGGGCATTTCTACCCTGATTGGCGCTGTGGTAGGACATCTCTTTTTGTATCGTTTGCCGTTCGTTTTCAAAGCGCCCGGTTGGGTGTTGGGTATGGTGGCGGTGTCTGCGCTGGAGCAGGCCTCTATTGTGCGTGCAAAGCCGCTTCTCGGACGAGGGTGGGGTGGAGCCTTGGGTTGGATAAACATGGTTCAATTGACGCTTGCACTTTGGTTTGTGACTGCCACACTTTGGTTTCCGGGAGTTGAAATACATTCGGCGTTTGGGTTTTTGTGCATAATTGTGCCTTTGGAAGTCTTGTTATTATTGAAAACCAAACAACGTGGAAGTCGCTATATTTTACAGGGAATTTTGTTGTTATTGTTTGCCGTATCGTTCCATATTGCTAAAATTTCTTTGGGTGTTTGGTTCAGTTATTTCGATTTTGCACACCTATTGATGTGTGCATCCTTTTGGTGTTTCATGCGTGGGGCTGAAAGCCATGCCTTAGACACGGATTTTGCCCAGGCTGGCGAAGGGGTTAAAATTTGATCTACTGCTTTTCATCCAACCTACATTTGTTCCATGATAAAAAAAGTCTTTTTGCTCGCTTCATTTTGTGCATTCGTTCCGCTGCTTGTTGCACAACACACGAATGTACTCATTAGTGCAGACAACTCCCCCAATGAACCTTCCATCTGCATTAATCCAAAGAATACCAATGAGTTGGTGGCTGGGGCAAACCTAAACAACGTCTATTACTCGCACGATGCGGGCGCCAGCTGGACTCAAGCGTCTGTGAGCTGCCCCTGGGGAATTTGGGGCGATCCGGTCATTGGCGTAGATACCACCGGGGCATTCTATTTTCTCCATCTTTCTAATCCACCTAATGGAAGCTGGATCGATCGAATTGTTATCCAGAAAAGCAATAATGCCGGAGTAACGTGGTCAGATGGGGCTTATACTGGCCTGAATGGCACCAAAGCACAAGACAAACATTGGATCGCGGTGGATCCTGCTACCAATGCCCTATATGTTACCTGGACGCAATTCGACCAATATGGGACCAGTAACCCTGCGGACAGCTCGGTCATTTTGTTTTCAAAAAGCACAGATGGCGGCTTGAGCTGGACGCCGTCAAAGCGCATCAATAAATTGGCGGGCGATTGCGTAGACAGCGACAATACTTCCGAAGGCGCAGTGCCCTGTGTTGGTCCAAACGGGGAGGTGTACGTGGTTTGGTCCAATCGAAATAAACTCTGGTTCGACCGATCCACGGACGGTGGTCAGACCTGGCTCGATGAAGATATTTTGGTTGGCGATCAGCCGACGGGCTGGGATTATTTAGTGCCCGGGATCAGTCGTTCCAACGGGCTGCCCGTCTCCGTTTGTGATCTTAGCGGTGGACAGCATCACGGGACCATCTATGTCAACTGGAGTGACCAGCGCAATGGCGCTCACGATACAGAGGTGTGGTTTTCAAAAAGCACGGACGGTGGACAAAACTGGTCGACGGCCACGCGTGTCAACGACGATAATACCGAACGTCATCAGTTCTTTACCTGGATGACGATCGATCAAGTCACAGGTTATTTATGGTTTGTATTCTATGACCGTCGCAATTACAACGATAGTCAGACCGACGTTTACATGGCCGTTTCCAAGGATGGCGGCGAGACATTCAAAAATTTCAAAGTCAGCGAAAGCCCGTTCATTCCCAATGAAAATGTCTTTTTTGGCGATTATAACAATGTAACCGCATACAACAATGTGGTGAGGCCCATTTGGACCCGGCTGGTGGGCAATGATCTATCCTTATGGACGGCTATGCTGAGCCCGGACGTATTGGTTGGCAATTCAGAAATTACGGAAAATCCAATGTTTGCCATGGATGCAGCCTACCCAAACCCATTTTCGGAGCAAGCCGCCCTATCTTTTAAACTCCATGAACTCGCATTGGTAAGCCTTCGGATTTATGATCTGCGCGGCCAGACTGTTGCTACACTCCTTGACAATCAATGGCTTGACTATGGTAAGCATATTGAAATTATAGATGCAGCGAGGCTCGCCCTGTCACCGGGAACCTACATAGCCGTACTTACCGTGGACGGAAAGCTATTGAAACAAAAAATGCTAAAGTTTTAGGAACTGCGTGCCAGGCTGATGCTGCGCTGTGATAATTTGAGCGATGACTTCAAACGCACTGGCATCATGCTGAAAATCTGCATCGCCGAGTTCAAGAATGAGCACCGGCGTTTCTGTCTCCGTTTTCAGATAATCAAAGTAGGCATCCTGAATTTCAGTCAGATAGGCGGGAGAAATGTTTTGTTCAATGTTTCTGCCCCGTTTTTTGATTTGGGCCAACAATACTTCCACTGGCCGGTGCAGATAAAGCAGTAGATTGGGTTTTGGAAAGGTGGCGTTCAATACCAGAAAAAGCCGCTGAAACAATCGGAATTCCTCCTCGCTGAGGTTGTTTTTGGCAAAAAGCAAGGTTTTTACAAAGAAATAATCCGCAACGGTGAACGAGCGAAAAAGGTCAGGCTGCGAAAAATGCCCGAGCAATTGCTTGTGTCGCTCCGTCATAAAAAAGAGTTCCACCGGAAAGGCGTAACGCTCAGGCTGCTCGTAAAACGGCGGTAAAAACGGGTTGTCGGTGAACTGCTCCAACACCAATGCACAGCCAAACCGGTCCGCCAATTGGTGGCAAAGCGTCGTTTTGCCTGCGCCGATATTGCCCTCTATGGCTATGAAATTGTAGTTAGCCCTTGGCTGTTGAGCGTTTTTCACCTCTTCATTTAGCGATTGATCAATAGTTCAACATCACAACATCAGAACTGTCCTCGCAGTCCATGTAAAGTTCATCGATCTGCTTTTCGAGCACCGGATGGATAAAATCGGGCGCGATCTCCATCATGGGTACCAATACAAAGGCACGTTTGTGAAGATCTGGATGTGGAATTTCGAGACCCTTATCGCGTATCAGGCGTTTGCCGTAAAATAGAATGTCAATGTCAATGATCCGTGGACCCCATTTTTCTTTTCTTTCGCGGCCGAGTTCGCGCTCGATCCGGCTGATCTTATCGAGCACATCGCGCGGGTCCAGCGTAGTATTGACCATCAATACCTGATTGTAGAATGGGTCCTGATTGGGTTCTCCCCAGGGTTGGGTCTCATAAACGTGGCTTTTTTTAGCAATTTTGCCAATGTTTTTTTCAATCAGGCCAACAGCTGCGTGAAGATTTGAGCCGCGGTTTCCTACGTTGCTGCCGAGACCGAGGAAAACGTTGATGTATTTTTTTGTCGTAAATGTTTGCATGGTAGTGACTGTTGGCCGCTGAATTATGTTGGTTGACGGTCAAAAGTTTGCAAAGGTAGCAAAAGAGTTTTGGGCAGGTAAAATTCGCGAACATCCTACCTTCATGCCGGCAACAATTTTATAAATGAAAGAAAAAATCCTCGCAGCAAATGCCCGGTATTCAGCAAAAGTGGACGCATTGCTGAGCCAACTTGCTTCCTTCGACAATGAGCGTTTAAACCGCAAATCTCCCGATGGTGGCTGGTCCGCCATTCAAACGCTTCACCATCTGATGCTGGTAGAAGAAAACTCTTTGGCATACCTTCGTAAAAAGTTGAGTTTCAACCCACCGCTCGAAAAAGCAGGGCCATGGGCATGGTGGCGAAGCTTATTGCTGCGCATCTCTTTGCAGAGTCCGATAAAATTCAAAGCACCTAAATCGGCTGGAACAGAACGCATTCCCGAAACCGATACCTTGGAAGTTGTCCTCACGCGGTGGCAAAAGATCCGGGCTGAATGGCTTGATTTTTTTGAAAAAATGCCTGCCGATCTCCTGGATAAAGCTGCGTACAAACACCCGCGCGCCGGACGGCTTAGTTGGATACAAATGCTGGATTTTTTTGCTATACACTTTGATAGGCACCGCAGGCAGGTACAAAGGGCAATTTCATAAGATGTTTGTATGGCGGTTTCGCAAAATTAAATACTTTGTGCCCGGAAGTTAAATTCACAAAACCAACATAAACCTATAATGCGTCCATTTTTATTGCTCCTCTTCGCGGTGCTTTCCCTGCACCTTAAGGCTCAAATAACGTATGCTCCAGACTGGGAATCACTCGATTCCCGCCCAACCCCGGAATGGTGGATGGATGCTAAATTTGGCATTTTTATTCACTGGGGGGTTTATTCTGTACCTGCATTTACGCCCAAG
>JAUSMG010000112.1 GCA_030645295.1 Saprospiraceae bacterium
GCGCAACGGCGCAACGTTTTAATTTTCACGAATTATTACGTTGCGTTTTTACACTGTTGCGTGAAACCCTTTTAAAAAACGTTGCGCCGTTGCGCCGTTGCGTGAAACTTTAGACTTGGATATTTTTGTGATATTTACCCCCTGTAAGCATCGCATGCAATTGTCTTCCATGTCAATATTTAAATTTGCAGCATTTACAGGCTCATTGCTGGCCGTAATTGGGCTTTGGATTGCCTGTAACCGTCTGCCCAGTCTCCAGAACGACGGTTTGCCGGACAAAATCAGCTATAATTTTCATGTTCGCCCCATTCTCTCCGACAAGTGCTTCAGCTGTCATGGACCCGATAAAAATCAGCTGAAAGCTGGGCTCCGGCTGGACAATGCTGAAAGTGCCTACGCTCCTTTGAAAGAGACCAAGGGTGCTTTTGCCATCGTACCCGGTGAACCTGAAAACTCGGAACTGATCAAGCGAATTACTTCTCAAATTCCTGATTATCAAATGCCTACCCCAGAATCGCACCTGGAACCTTTAAACGAAAGAGAAGTCAAAATTCTGGAACGCTGGATCGATCAGGGCGCAGTTTATGAAAAACACTGGGCATTTTTGCCTCCTGTAAAGGCCGAACTACCCCATATAAAGGATAAAACCTGGGTAAAAAATGAGATCGACTACTTCAGCCTAGCCAAAATGACCGAAAAAGGTCTGAAACCCAATGACGCAGCAGGTAAAGAACATCTGTTAAAGCGGGTTGCTATAGACCTGACTGGTCTCTTGCCCACAGAATCCGAGTTGGACGATTTTTTGGCAGACGATAGTGAAAACGTTTATGAAAAAGCGGTGGACCGTTTACTCAGTTTGTCCCAATACGGCGAAAAAATGGCCTTGTACTGGCTGGATATAGCCCGCTTCTCCGATAGTTATGGTTACCAGGACGATAATATTCGCAGCCAATGGCCTTACCGCGATTGGGTGATCCATGCTTTTAATTCCAATATGCCCTATGACCAGTTTGTACGCTGGCAATTGTCGGGTGATATGCTGCCCAACGCCAGTAAAGCGCAAATTCTGGCAACGGCATTTTTACGCAACCATAAATACACCGAAGAAGGCGGCGTGATCCCGGAGGAATACCGCGTAGAATATGCCCTCGACAAGGTCAAAACCTATTCAAAAGGCATGCTCGCGTTAACCGTAGAATGCGCTCAATGCCATGACCATAAGTACGATCCTATCTCACAAAAGGATTATTATCAACTGTTTGGTTTTTTCAACACCTCCAAAGAAGCCGGGTTTGAAGGGGATGTAAATGCGTCCAAACCGGCGAAAAAACCAGTACTGACCCTCACCGACTCCGAGGTGAAAAATATCCTGAATTTTATCAATAAGCGGGATACGGGTGCAGTCATGGTGTCGGTCATGGGAGAACTGGATACGCCGAGAACAACTTACATCCTGAACCGTGGGGCATACGATAAACCGGGCGAATTGGTAAAACCAGCGGCTTTGACCGCCGTATTGCCTTTTGACACGATTCAATACCCCCGCAACCGTCTGGGACTTGCCCAATGGACCGTCTCCAAAGATAATCCATTGACTGCCAGGGTATTCGTTAACCAAATGTGGCAGGAGTTCTTTGGCGCCGGATTGGTAAAAACGACAGGGGATTTTGGCATGCAGGGCAATCTGCCTACCCACCCTGAATTGCTGGATTGGCTGGCTGTGGATTTTATGGAGCATCACTGGGACATAAAGCGCTTGATCAAACAGATCCTGATGTCTGCCACCTACCGGCAATCTGCGGAGATCAAAGAGCATCATCTGGACCTTGACCCGGACAATATGTACCTGGCGAGATCGCCCCGATTGCGGTTTAAAGCGGAGTTTATTCGTGATATGGTATTGGCTACCAGTGAGTTATTGGTCAAAGAGATTGGCGGTCCGAGTGTAAAACCTTATCAGCCGAAAGGCTTGTGGGAGGGCGCGACCTCTGGCCGGGGCGTTTTAAAAACATATGAACAGGACAAGGAAAGTGATCTATATCGCCGGGGGATGTACACCTTCATCAAACTTACCCTGCCGCCACCTTCCATGATTGTTTTTGATGCCAGCAACCGCGACCAATGTGAGGTGAAGCGGTCCAGGACGAACACCCCCTTGCAGGCATTTATCATGATGAACGATCCAACTGTCTTGGAGGCCTCCAGAGTGCTAGCACAACATATTCAGTCGGAAAATAAGCCTACAGAGGAAAAATTAGCAGGTGTATTTCGGAGGATTATCTGCCGAAGAGCTTCCGAGAAAGAAATGGGCATTTTGAAGGAATATTACGAAGAGCAATTGCAAATGTTCAAAGCGAAAAAATTAGATGCGCTTCGGACACTTGCCGTTGGAGATTCCCCCATTAACCGGTCCCTGAATCTCAACGAAACGGCTGCTTTGATGAAAGTGGTGAATACTATTTACAATATGGAAGAAGCCATTACCAAGTCATAAATCATGGAAAAAGAAGTTCTGGAGCATGGTTTGAATGTGAATCGCCGCAAATTTCTTTCGCGGCTCAGCATCGGTCTGGGGAGCATTGCCCTGGGTTCCTTGCTGATCCCGGATCTTTTTGAGGGGGATGAAGAGACCCTTATGGCAGGTTTGCCTCATTTCGCTCCGAAGGCAAAACGCATCATTTATCTGTTTCAAAATGGGGCACCTTCGCAATTGGATCTTTTTGAACATAAGCCGAAATTGCGGGAGATGCAGGGCCAGGACCTCCCGGCTTCTATCCGAATGGGCCAGCGACTCACTGGAATGACTTCGAATCAGAAGACGTTTCCGCTGGCGGGCTCCAAGTTTGCCTTCCAGCAATATGGGCAGCACGGCATGTGGTTAAGCGAATTGCTCCCCTACACTTCCAGGGTGGTGGACGATCTGTGTTTTGTCAGAACCATGTACACCGAAGCCATCAATCATGATCCCGCGTTGACTTTTTTCCAGACCGGAGCCCAAGTCGGAAATCGTCCGAGTATGGGCGCCTGGTTGAGCTATGGCTTGGGCAGTGGAAACAAGAACCTGCCTGCATTCTGCGTGCTGCTTTCCAAAGGCAAGGGCAATAGTCAGGGCGTTTATTCAAAACTATGGACCAACGGGTTTTTAGACTCCATACATCAGGGGGTACAGTTCAGCAATGGTGAAAACCCGGTATTGTACCTCAATAATCCTGAGGGTATAGACAAAGCAGATCGAAGGCGGATGTTGGATCGGGTGGCCAGTCTGAATGAAGAGAGTTTTCAAAACTTCGGTGATCCGGAGATCCGGGCGAAGATTCAACAGTATGAAATGGCCTATCGGATGCAAACTGCCATCCCCGAAGTGACCGATGTGAGCAATGAACCTGAAAGTATCGTCAAACTATATGGTCCGGAATGTCTGGTGCCTGGTACTTACGCGGCCAACTGCCTTCTGGCCCGAAAACTCTCGGAAAGTGGGGTGCGTTTCGTGCAACTCTACCACCAGGGTTGGGACGCGCACGACAACCTGCCCAACCAAATCGTCGGCCAATGTAAGGATACGGACCAGGCTTCGGCGGCTTTGATCACCGATTTGAAACAAAGGGGTTTGCTGGATGAGACCCTTGTGGTATGGGGTGGAGAATTTGGGCGGACCAATTATTGTCAAGGTGTTTTAACGGCGGATAATTACGGGCGTGATCACCATCCACGCTGTTTTACGATCTGGATGGCCGGGGGCGGCATAAAAACGGGTGTTTATGGCGAAACGGACGATTTTGGATACAATATTGCTTCTAACCCGGTGCATGTGCATGATTTTCACGCTACCGCATTGCATTTAATGGGCCTGGATCACGAAAAATTGGTATACAAGCACCTGGGCCGGCGTTATCGGTTGACGGATGTTCATGGGAAAGTGGTAGAAGGGCTGATCGCTTAATTATTGAATACTATAAAAACCTATGAGGTTTCAATTAAGATAATGAAAAGAAGAGATTTCCTACTCAATTCTTCTCTAGGCTTGGCTGGAGCCATGCTTGTCCCGGATATTTTATCCAAAACCGACACCATCCTCGGGCACAACAACAAGCGCTACAGTATTAACTCCCGATGGAGCCAGGCCGATGTGAGTCAATACCCAGTGAATGACTGCCACGAAATGGTGCAGGACCAAAAGGGAAGGATCCTGTTACTGACGAATGAGACCAGAAATAACGTCATTATCTACGATAAAAACGGGAAACTTCTGGATGCCTGGGGTACAGAATACCCTGGCGCTCATGGACTTACGCTTTTTAATGAGAATGGCACTGATGTCCTGTTCATCTGTGATAATACCCGCCATCAGGTCATTAAAGCAACCATTGACGGGCGGGTTTTGATGACCCTGGATTATCCCAAAGAATCAGGAATGTATTCCAAACCAGAGGAATACATTCCGACCGAAACTGCGATAACCCCGAATGGCGATATTTACGTTTCAGACGGCTACGGAAAGGATCTTATTCTTCATTATGATCCCCAGGGTCGGTATATCCGACATTTTGGAGGACGAGGTGATGGCGCAGAAAATCTCTTGAATGCGCATGGCATTTGTGTGGATTTGCGGGATAAAACGAGACCTTGTCTAATGGTCAGTTCTCGGCAGGAAAACGCCTTCAAACGGTATGATCTGGCAGGTAATTATCTTCAAACCATTGCATTGCCGGGTGCATGGGTCTGTCGGCCGGTCATCAAAGGCGATTATTTGTATGCGGCAGTGTTGCAATCTGAAAGCAGGCAGGGACATCAATCAGGTTTTGTAACCATTTTGGACCAACAAAATCGGGTAGTCTCAAATCTTGCGGGATCCACCCCAAGCTATTCCGGCGCACTTCCTGACGAAATGTATCAGACCATCAAAGCCTTTCAATACCCACATGATGTTTGTGTGGATGATGAGGAGAATCTATATGTGGCGCAGTGGAATTCAGGGAAGACCTATCCTATTAAACTGGAGCCCGTATGAATAAATTTTGGTTGCACATCATGCTGATTGTTTTTTGGATGAGTCCGCTCGCTGCCCAGGACACCTTCCAGCTCGCCCCACCCTATATGAGATATGGGTCCGTATTTTTTAAAAAACAAACTCAGGTCAGGATCGAATTTGCACACCCTGGCACGCAAATACATTACACCACAAACGGACTTGAACCTACCCAAAAGGACCCCGTTTACAAGCGCTCAATTCTGATAAAAAATCAGCGCACTACCTTGAAAGCCAAGGCGTTCGGCGAAGGATTCCACCCATCCGAAATCGTAGAGGCTACGTTTTTCAAACAGGGTCTAACAATTGAAGGTATCAGCACTACCCTACCCCATGAGCGATACCCGGGAACTGGAAAATTAACCCTCACGGACGGCTTAGGGGGCATAGATTTATACAGCAGCAAGACCTGGATGGGATTTCAAAAAGATACGGTGACCATAATGTTGACAACGGCCAAATATCAAAAGATAAAACAGGTCATGTTGCATGCGTTTCAGAATCAGGGCGCCTGGATTTTTTTACCCCAAAAAGTGGAGGTTTATGTGCCAATAAAAGGCACCAATGAATGGGCTTTGTTGGTTCAAAAGAGCATGAATACAGCCGAGAAAGTGGATAAATCTCGAAGTTACGGTCTTCTATTAGACCTTGAAGACCAACCCAAAACGAGCCAACTCATCCTGAAAATTTATCCGATAACGCAACTGCCCGAATGGCATCCCGGTAAAGGGAACCCTGCCTGGCTATTTATCGATGAGGTAAAAGTATATTGAATGACCCGGATACGCTGGACCACTACTTTTTACAATCTCTGCATCGCTTTAAACAGTCTTTTGCTGTTTCTTGCCCTATTCGGGGCAAATATGCAAGTGCCTTCTGTTCTGCAGGTTATTGGACGAATGCACCCATTGATCCTGCATTTTCCCATCGTTTTGTTGTTGCTCGCGGCAGTATGGGAGTTGACCCTAAAATCTAAAGGCAATACGCCCGGTCAATCCATGGGCGATGCTCTGCTGTTGTCTGCTGCGCTGAGTGCGGCTTTTGCTGCGTTGATGGGTTTGTTTTTGTCGAAAGAAGGCGGCTTTGAAGAAAACACGTTGTTTTGGCACCAATGGAGTGGCATTGCCGTTTCTTTTATTGGCTGGGCTTGGTACGCATTCCGAGCCAGGATACGGGAAATGAGCCTGTTCGTACGACTTATGGCTGGGATCAGTTTGATCCTGTTGCTACTGGCCGGACATCAGGGCGCAACGCTCACACACGGCGAAAACTATCTCTTCGCACCCGTAACACCTGAAATAAAACGCCCCCCTGTTTTGCTCGAAAATGCTATGGTGTTTGAGCACGTTGTTCGCCCGATTTTGAAGGAAAAATGCATGAATTGCCACAATTCCACTAAGTCTAAGGGGGATTTGAACATGGAAACTGAAGCATTGCTCTTAAAAGGCGGAAAAAACGGTGTACTCTGGGACTCAACCGCCAAGGACCTTGGGTTATTGCTTCAACGCGCACATCTGCCTTTGGAAGAAAAGGAACACATGCCGCCCAAAGGAAAGGCTCAACTGAGCGCCGCGGAAATCAGTATTATGTACCATTGGATCAAAAACGGGGCAAGTTTCAGTCAAAAAATTACCGATTTACACGAAGCAGATACATTGCGCCAATTGGCGACGGATGGGTTTTGGGCGACCGACGTATGGGCGACCCTTGTGGTCGCCCATAACATGAATGAGGCCCTCTACCCTTTTGATGCTGCCGATGAGGATGTTATCCAAAAACTGAACAACGATTATCGCGTAGTGGCTCCTTTAGCGCTGAATTCTCCCGCCCTGAGCGTCGATTTTTATGGAATCTCCGCGTTTAAAAGAGATTTTATTAAAGAATTAGAGCCTGTAAAAAAACAGGTGGTCAGTCTGAATCTGAATAAAATGCCCCTTCGGGATGAGGATCTGCAATCCATCGCGATTTTCAGCAATTTGCGCAAACTCAACCTTGCTTTTACCCAAATTACCGGCAGCACCTTAAGTGAATTGAAAAGCCTGAAATCCTTGACAAGTCTTTCATTATCAGGCACTGCTGTGAAATTAAAGGATATGGAACTGCTTCGTGATTTACCTACGCTGTCGGTATTGTATCTCTGGAATACGGCCTTGACAGAGCAGGATATACTGGTTTTGCAGCAACAATTTCCACATGTCAACATAGAATCCGGCTTCAAAGGCGAGGGAATTGTGGCTAAACTCAACGCTCCCATCATTGAAGGCGACGAGCAGGTATTTAACAACCGTACAAAGATCAAATTGAAAAATTTCATCCGGGGCGCGGAGATACGGTACACCCTGGATGGTTCGGTACCGGACAGCCTTACCTCCCCCATTTTTTCGGGCGACAGTATTGCGATTGAAGAATCCTGTCAAATCAGTGCCAAAGCCTTTTTATCCGGCTGGATCAGCAGCGAGGTAGCGACACGCAGTTTTTACAAAACCGGCATCTTGCCTGACTCCATTGTGCTTCGATACCCGCCCAACCCACAATACAAGGGCGAAGGCGCAAAAACCCTGGCCAACAAAAAAATAGGCGATACTGATTTCCGCAGCAACAAATGGCTGGGTTACAAAGAGACCGACCTCGAGGCTTTGTTGCTGTTCAAACAGCCAGTTACCCTTTCATCGGTTTCGTTCAGCACTTTGGTGGATATTGGCAGTTATATCATGCCTGCGGCAGAAATTCAGGTCTGGGGAGGAAGCAATCTGCAGCATTTGGAGCTTTTAAAAAAGATAAAACCCAAGCAGCCAGAGAAAGTGGGCGCGCCAGGCTATAAAATTGGCTTTACCGGTACGTTTGATGCCCGAAAAGTCAGTGTATTAAAGATTGTAGCTAAGCCTGTTACAAAACTCCCGGCCTGGCACCCTGGCAAAGGGGAGCGTGGCTGGGTATTTGTGGATGAGGTGTTTTTGGAGT
This sequence comes from Saprospiraceae bacterium, assembly GCA_030645295.1. Taxonomy (GTDB): domain Bacteria; phylum Bacteroidota; class Bacteroidia; order Chitinophagales; family Saprospiraceae; genus M3007. The sequence goes on from JAUSMG010000112.1 coordinate 7,988, forward strand.
AGGCGAATTTACAGCTCGAGTATTTGCCACAGATTCGCTGGGCTGCGTCTCGGAAATGGCTACTACGCACTGTCTATGAAAGCTTCACGGTCAGCCCTTCTGCATTTTTGATTAAATTTGAACCATGAAAAAAACACTGTCCGCCTTCTTTGGATAGCACACTATCCTCGACCAGGAGATCATTAAGGACAGGGGAGGTTTAGGAACCTATAAAAACGGAACCGGTAAAAATAACTCATTAAACTTCTGCCTTCGCATGCCGCTCCGTCACCTTCCTAGCCTTCCGAATCCTTACCGCCACTACTTTAAATTCCGGGCACTTGGCCTCGCTGTCGCTCACACTTGAGGTCACCATATTGACCAGCAATTCAGGGAAATGGAAGGTCGTGCTGATAACCCCCGGCTTAACTTCATCAGAAACACGCGCCTTAATGTCCACTTTGCCGCGGTCTGATTCAATGCAGACCCAATCCCCTTCTCCGATATTGTGCTGAGCGGCATCGTCCGGGTGGATGATGACCACATCTTCGGTCACAATGTCAACGTTAGGTGTTCTGCGGGTCATGGTGCCTGCATTGTAGTGTTCCAGCACCCGGTTGGTGGTTAGAATATAAGGGTAATCCTTGCCAAAGGCCAGTATTTCCGGGCTTTCGACGTATTCTCGGAATTGGAAATGCCCTTTACCGCGTTTAAAGGTTTCCGTGTGCAATATCTTGGTATCCGTGCCATCGGCAGCGACCGGCCATTGTTTGCCTTGCTCACCCAATTCATCCCATTTTACCCCGGCGAAGAAAGGAACGATCTGTGAGATCTCTTCCAGCATCCCTTTTGCCGTGTAAGGCGCTTGTTTATAGCCCATTCTGTTCATGATGTCCACCATAATTTGTCCGTCGGCCTTGGTTTCGCCGATGGGCTCCACAACTTTGTTGACGCGCTGAATACGGCGTTCGCCATTGGTGAATGTGCCCTCTTTTTCCAGGAAAGAAGCCGCCGGGAGGATCACATCGGCATGTTTGGCCGTTTCGGTCATAAATATTTCCTGGACAATGAGCAGATCCAGTGATTTGATGGCCTTGATGACATGGTTGGTGTTCGGGTCAGACTGCACCAGATCATCTCCCATGATCCACAGGGCCTTGAATTTGCCTTCTATTGCCGCATCGTACATCTGTGGGACCTTTAGGCCAGCCTCTTGCGGGACTTTAACCCCATAAAACTCGTTGTACATCTGATTGACCTCCGGCAACGTAACGTCGTAATAGCCAGCGCCTTGATACGGTTGAACCCCCATGTCGGCCATGCCCTGTACATTGTTTTGTCCGCGGAGCGGATTTACCCCGCAGCCTGGTTTACCCACATTGCCGGTGATCATCGCCAGATTGGCAATTTGCATCACGGTGTAGGTGCCCTGATAATGTTCCGTAACACCCAGTCCGTGGAACAGCATGGCCTTTGGGGCGGAAGCATATAATTTTGCTGCTGCGTGTACTTGTTCGCGGGGCACACCCGACACCGCTTCCAGATCGTCGAGGTTGATTTTCAGGATGTTCTGTTTGAATTCTTCGTATCCTTCTGTGCGGGCCTCGATGAAATCCTCCTGGATCATACCGTCTTTAATGATGTAATACAACATCATGTCGAGCACGGCAATGTTGGTCCCAGGCCGCAATTGCAAGTGGATCGTGGCATATTTGGCCAACTCGGTCCGGCGCGGGTCAATGACAATGGTAGGTTTGCCCTTCATGGCAAACTGGCGCAGTTTTGCGCCGGTCACAGGGTGCCCTTCCGTGGGGTTGGCGCCGATGACCATAATGCAATCGGTCAATTTGATGTCCGCTACAGAATTTGTGGCTGCTCCGGTGCCAAAGGAGCGTTGCATCCCGATGGCCGTCGGCGAGTGGCATACACGTGCGCAGCCGTCAATATTGTTGGTGCCGATGACCGCGCGTATGAACTTCTGCATCAGGTAGTTTTCCTCGTTGGTGCAGCGTGAGGAAGAAATGCCGCCAATGGAGTCCGGACCGTGTTTCGTCTTGATGTCCGTGAGTCTTTCTGCAATGTAATCGTAGGCTTCATTCCAGGTAACCCGTTCCAATTCGCCATTGCGCCGGATCATAGGGTATTTCAGACGCTCGGGGTGGTTGTAAAATGAAAACGCGTACCGGCCTTTGAGACAGGTGTGGCCTTGGTTGACCTCCGCATCCCAAGGGGCTTGAATGCTGAGGATATTGTCGTTTTTGACGCTGACTTCGAGGTTACAACCCACACCGCAATAAGTACAAACAGTGCGCACCTTATCCTGACCGACATTTGCCTTGGACTGATAAATATCGGAAATAGCCGAAGTCGGACAAGCCTGGGCGCAGGCACCGCAGGACACACAATCCGATTCAAAGAAACTCTGGTTGAAGCCCTTGATAATCTGGCTATCGAAGCCCCGACCCATGACGCTTAATACCAATTGTCCCTGCACCTCATCGCATGCTCGCACACAACGATAGCACATGATGCACTTCGACATATCGGAGGTCATGTACGGGTGACTGAGGTCTTTTTCACGATCCAGGTGGTTTTTACCTTCCGGATAACGCACCTTTCGTATTCCCACCCGGGCCGCCACATCCTGCAATTCGCAGTTGCCATTCACCTCGCAGGTCAGGCAATCAAGTGGGTGATCGGTGAGCACCAATTCGATAATATTTTTCCTAAGCTTCTGAATATCAGGAGTTTCGGTAAAAATAAACATCCCCGGCTCCACCATCGTATGGCAGGAGGCCTTGGTGCGGCGTGGACCGTCTTGTTCCAGCGCCACCTCTACGCTGCACACGCGACAGGAGCCGAAGGCTTCAAGATTCGGCGCATCGCAAAGTGTTGGGATTGTGTCTTTATCAAGGGTTCTGCGGGTGAATTGCAGGATGGTTTCGCCCGGCTCGAAAACGCAGGGTTTGTCGTTGATATAGGCTACGGTCGTGGTGATGCTGGACATAGTTTGTATCTTTTTTGCTGATGGACAGCAAGGATTGGATAGCGATGGTTGTTTTGGGCTTATTACCCGTTTTCTTTTGCCTACTCGTAATTCCTAACGCTGGTGTCATTCTGAGCGAAGCGAAGAACCTGTAGATCTTCCCGTAGTGGCATACTTTGTCGGGTTCTTCGCTTCGCTCAGAATGACACTACTGCTTGGGCACTCAGTAATCCACTCACTTGAAATATTCTCCCAACTCCTCAGGAAAATACTGCAGCGCATTTTTCACCGGCAAAGGCAATCCACCGCCCAAAGCACATAGCGAGCCTTTTTCCAGGGTCTCGATCAGGTCATTAAAGAGCGTTCGATCAATTTTGTAATCGCTCGTACGCGCTTTTTGGAGCAGTTCTTTGCCGCGCACCGACCCGATCCGGCAGGGAAAACATTTCCCACAACTTTCATGGGCCGTGAACGCAAACAAATGCTCCAGATATTCTACCAGCGGGAACCGTGCCGGAATGCTCAGTATTGAAGCATGACCCAACAAAAACCCATTCGCTGCAAAGGTTTCAAAATCAATGGTAAGGTCGTCAATTTTGCTCATCGGCACCAATCCGCCGAGCGGACCACCGATGTGATAGGCTTTGACAGGTTCCTTCATGCCGCCGCCCAATTCGTTGATGGCTTTAGATAAAGGCGTGCCCATGTCCACTTCATACAAACCCGGACGGTTGAAATGGCTGTCCAACGAAAGCAGTTTTGTTCCCGAGGATTTTGCTGTTCCAATGGCTTTGAACGCTGCGCCACCGTCGGTAAGAATGGCGTGCAGATTGGCCAAAGTTTCAACGTTGTTTACAGCAGTCGGTTTACCAAAAAGGCCATATTGTACCGGGAATGGTGGACGGGTACGCACTTCAGGCCGCAATCCCTCCAGCGAAGATAATAACGCAGTTTCTTCCCCACAGATATAAGCGCCCTGCGCTTTTACCACGTGTAGTTTAAAATCTACTGTTTCACCATTGGCTTTTTTGAAGGGGAATAGCTGGTTGAAAGCTTGAATGGCCTTTTTACAAATCTCGATGGCTTCCGGGTATTCCGCACGGATGTACACTACCCCACCCTGCGCCCCGGTGATGTAGCCGCTGATGGCCATACCGAAAAGTACAAGATGCGCCTTTTGCTCCAGCAGGTATCGATCGGAAAATGCCCCTGGGTCGCCCTCATCGGCGTTGCAGACGATGAATTTGTCGTCTGCAACTTCTTTTTTTACACCTGCCAATTTAATGGCCAGCGGAAAACCCGCCCCTCCCCGCCCACGAAGCCCCGAACCAGAAATTTCTTCCAACAAGGTATCAGGGTTACTTTCGAGTAGCCGAACCAGCGTTTTTATCGATTCTTCGGGACTTGGACTCGCAGCGGTCAATATGCCTTTACCCAGCGACCCAACGGTATAATGATCCGGTAGTGTTTTGACGGACCCTTCCTTCAGTTGGCTGATCTGTTTGGCCGCTTCTCCAGAATAATTAAGTCCCTTGTAGTGGAACGCGCTGTTTTCGTAACAACGCCCTAAACAATATACTTCCCCGATCTCGGACGGCTCAAAATGTTGTTCAAGCCTTTGATGCAGTGCGCCTTGTGTGCCCGCAAGCATGCAGGCACTGCCCGCACAGGAAAACACTTTTTTGTTGCTTTTTTCGGGATTCAGGAAATCGTAAAAAGTGGCCGCGCCGTAGACATTGGCATTGCCGATCAGGTATTTGTCCGCAATGGTATGCAGGGTATCCTGGTCAAGCCCTTTTTCTTCAGAGTGTGCTTCAGCCAGATGTTCGAACAGGTTATCATCCAATCCTTTCCGAAACGACAGATTTCTGACGTTTTTCGACATATAATTTGTTGCTTTAGGCGTGTAGTAAGAGAATGTTTGATTATTTGAATGGGACGTTCAAAAGTACGGAGGGTTTTGGAAGTGCGGGGAATTTTTAACCGGCTGACCATCTAAATTATATTCCGGTCCTTCCCTGATTGTTACTCATTCATGCCTTAATTCCTCAAAATTGTACCTTTGCCCCGCTTCATCACCCTGTTCAATCTACAGACCGCCCGCACCCATGTTCAACCTGCATCTAAAACAATTCGCTACGCTTTTACTGGCGGCACTTTTTGTCCAACCCCTTGCCGCGCAGCACTCTGTCGCACGGGAATGGAACGAGGCGCTCTTGCAAAGCATGCGTGAAGATCTTGCCCGACCCCATGTGCAGGCCCGCAATATTTTTCATTTTTCTGTGGCCATGTATGACGCCTGGGCTGCTTACGACAATGAAGCCGACCCTTATTTGCTGGGTAAAACTGTAAACGGTTTTTCTTGTCCCTTCAAAGGGGTACCCATGCCCGCAGATGTAGAATCTGCGCGCAAGGAAGCCATGAGTTTTGCGGCCTACCGCTTTTTGTTGGCCCGTTTTGTAAATTCTCCACAAAGCACCCTCACTGTGAGCCGGTTCCGGGATGTAATGACAAAACTTGGGTACGATCCCCGTAATTATTCCTCCGATTATACTACGGGCTCTCCGGCAGCCCTGGGGAGTTATATCGCCCAATGCGTCCTGCAAATGGGAGGACAGGATGACGCCAAAGAAGGCAATAACTATCAGGACGCCAATTACCATCCCTTGAACCTCCCCTTGGATGTAGTTGCGCCCGGCGCTGGAAAGGGCATTGACCCCAATCACTGGCAAGCGCTTAAATTGAAAAGTGCCATTGATCTGGACGGATACCCCGTATTGGAGTGCAATTGTCTGGGACGCTCCTATTCCTCGTTGATAGACTCCGTGGACAAGGACGGCCGCCATAGGTTCACGGGCACTCAAATTTTTCAAGGTTCGGAATGGGGACGAGTAAAGCCCTTCGCGCTGAAAAGGCATGACCGGAAAACCAATTTCCGTGAGGGACGCCACTATTTCCTCTATCATGACCCAGGAAACGACTTTTCCCCGCGAATGGATACCGTCAATGGTAGCGGGACATCGAAGGATTATCGGTGGAATTATGCGCTGGTGGCCGCCTGGTCTGCCCTGTTGAACCCCGAAGATACCACCCGCTGGGAGGTCTCCCCGGGGAGCATGGGCAATGTGAACCGCTACCCACAAAACCTGTCTGAATTGCCTGACTTTTATGGACTTCAAACTGGTCGCGACCCTGGCACAGGGCATTCGGTCAATCCCCGGGACGGACAACCCTACGCGCCCACACTTGCGCTGCGCGGCGATTATATTCGTGCCGCAGTGCAATACTGGGCAGAAGGCCCGAATGACGAAACCCCGCCTGGGCATTGGCTGGCGCTGTTGAACTACGTCAGCGACCGGCCGGAGCTGGTTAAAAAATTCAATGGCAAAGGCCGCCTGATGAGCGATCTGGAGTGGGATGTCAAGACTTGCTTTACGCTTGGCGCTGCCCTGCACGATGCGGCCATAGCTGCCTGGGGGATCAAGGGATGGTACGACGGCGCGCGACCGATCACCGCCTTGCGCTATATGGCTACCCGCGGTCAAAGTACGGACCCGACATTGCCTTCCTATCATCCGGCAGGTATTCCGTTAATGTCCGGACGGATCGAGTTGGTGAAAAAGGGCGATCCCTTGGCCGGACCAAAAAATGTCAATCTTGGCAAAATCAAGTTTTTCGCCTGGAAAGGTCCGTTCAGGGTGAATGACGCGAAAACCCAAACGGCGGGCGTAGGCTGGATTTTGGGCGAAAACTGGTTTCCCTACCAACCTAAAACGTTCGTTTCCCCCCCATTTGCCGGTTTTGTTTCAGGACACGCCGCATTTTCCCATTCGGCAGCAGAAGCCCTCAGCCTCCTGACGGGCGATGTCTATTTTCCTGGCGGCTTGGGCGAGTTTATGGTAAAAGCCGATAGCCAATTTTTACGCATCGAGAAAGGCCCCAGCACGGACGTTTCCTTGCAATGGGCCACCTATCGGGATGCCGCTGATCAGGCAAGTCTGTCGCGCATCTGGAGTGGAGCGAATGCTCCCTTCGACGATATACCCGGACGACTTATTGGCGGCAAAGTCGGGATAGGAGCGTTTCAATTGGCCAAAACCTATTTTTACAAGGATCGCGACCGCGACGGTTTCCTGAGCTATGAGGACAGCGATGACACCAATGCCGCTGTGCATTGAAAAGGCAAAAAATGACGCGTAGCGGCGGCACCGTGTTACCGCTACGCGGTTCCTATCTTTACGCACTGCCGGGTGCTATAAACGGAATCGCCACTACGTGGCTGATTTGAATCGGATGCTCAACACTGCGAAGCCCCATCTACCGCGCCAAAACAAATTTCGTCGCCACTTTTTTCCCTCCTTCTGGCTGAACCATCAGATAGTAAAGCCCATTGGCCAAAGTGTCGTCCAGGTTCAGTTCAAGCCATTCATTTCCTGCCGCGCAGATTTGATTCTTTACTACCTGTCCCTGCGCGTTCAGCACCTGAATCTGTGCTGATTGACCCTGCCACTGGCTTAAATCCACAAAAAGTAAACCATCGGTCGGGTTTGGACGTATTGAAAAAGTAGAACTTTCAAATACATCCTCCTGTCTTTCAAGGCCTTCCGCTTGCTTCGATCCGGCCCAGGGTTGCACCGGGCAGTAGAACGTATTGAGATAAGCTTCAAACGATTGGCCGTTTTTGAGCTTGGCGTTCATGTGGATATAATTGTTGGGGAAGGATTGTTGCGGCAGCCGTTGCTCCAATACATCAAACTGGCCATTGTTTATTCCGACACCTACTGAGCGATAACGGGTGGAATAGAACGGTGAAGCATTTGGATTGTGCACTAAATACTCATTGCCCGTGTTGGGCGCCGTGTAAGTGCTGCCGTTTTGTGGCGTAATCGCCACAATGCCGTGTGGCAATTCGATCATTGCGTAATCCATTTCAGAAGCACAGAAATTGGTCACCCGGATACGGAATCTGGGTTGTTTGATCGAGTCCAGACGAATGTCCAGCAATTCATACTTCATGCAACCGATGGTCTTGATGTCGCAAGGCGATGGCGGCTCTAACACCGTGACGTTGAAGCAACAAGTATCACGGTTTCCGCAGGTATTACTGCCTTCGTAACATATCTGATTGATTCCCAATGGAAAAGCGCTCCCGCTGGGTAGTCCATCAAGCAGACTGATCGTAGCTGCAGAACCAGAACAATTGGTCGTCGAGGTTGGCGCCGCATAGCTCACGGCAACTGTGGCGGCGGCCACGGGAAGTTGGACAGTCTGGCTGGCCGGACAATTGATATCGAGGGTTGTGATGGTAGCGGTAAAGCAACAAGACTTGCTATTGCCACAAGTATTGGTCGCTTCGTAACAGATTGTATTTACCCCAGCGGAGAAAGATCCGCCTGAAGGAATTCCCTGAATCAACTGGATGCTTGGATTTGCTCCAGGGCAATCTGTAGTAGCCGTCGGAAGTGGGTAATTCACCACTGTAGTGGCAGCATTGTTGGGCATTGCGACCGTCATGTTCGGCGGACAAAGGAGATCAAGTGTGGTTACCATCACGGTGAAGCAGCAATTGTCCTGATTGCTGCAAGTGTTGCTGGCTTCGTAGCAAATGGTGTTCAATCCAGCCGGAAAATTACCGCCGGAGGGCAGGCCCTGTGTTAAGTTGATGGTCGAAGGTGTACCAGGACAATCCGTGGTTGCAGCTGGCATGGCGTAATTCACGGGAACCGTGGTTGCATTATTGGGCAAGCCGACCGTTAAATTGGCCGGGCACTGGAGATCAAGGGTTGTTGGAATAAGCTCCAAAATATAAGTGTTCAGCGAATCGCAGCCAATGCCCGTACTCGAGGGTACTGGAATGGTCACCGTAGTGGGCTGGGTATACGTTTGACCGCCAATGGTGACGGATTGGTTTGGATAAAACTGGATCACATAGGTCTGCATCGGGATGGGCTCTACCTCTACATGAACGGTTTCAGTCGCGGTACAACCGTTTTGTGTGGTGGCTACAACCGTATAAAGCGTACTAACTGTTGGTTGGAAAGTAACCGTAGAACAGTTTGTGCAAGTTGCGCCAGTGGTGGGTGTCCAATCGATCTGTGCAAAATCGCCAGTAACGGTGTACTTCACGGAATCGCCTAAGCAAATACCTACATTGCTAAAATTTATTGGAGGAGCCATTCCTCCAGTGACAAAAACAGAGTCTTTCTGTACATTTCCACAATGATCGGTGACAATAACATGATAAACTCCAATACTGGTGGCACTGAAAGTCTGGGCGGTAGTTCCATCCTGCCACATATAGCTGGCAAAACCTGATCCAGCATTGAACACTAGGTTGCTGTCCTGACAAATCGTGAAATCCGGGCCAAGATCAAGCGAAGCTGGCGGATACAATTCAACCCGAACAAACGCAGTGTCGCCGCAGTCCAAACCTTCGTTGAGCACCAACATGCCATTGTAAATGCCTAATCCGGGAAAATTCACGGCAAGGTCAAAATTGATGCTGTCTTGCAGAGTATTGTCATTGTTCAGGTCAAAAATCCATTTAAACGACTGGATGGTGTCAGATGAGAAACTCTGATTAACGATGGTGACCTGGGTTGAACCGTCACACTTTTTGATAACGTACTGCTGTGGTCCGGCAATTTCATCGTATTCAACCAACGCCGTTACCTGAGGTAAACATGGGGCTACATTAAACTGAAAATCCCGACGCGTTACGGACAACAACTGGCCGTTCCGATATTCCTCCACGCATACCCCTACGACATATTGACCATTCAATTGTGGCGTACCGCTGATCACGCCGGTTTGTGGATCTATCTGCACCACTGGATTGCCTCCCATCGGTGCGCCTGCGGTGTAGTTTGGCGCGGTGAAAATGATCGGGTCAAAAGGTGGTGGACAAGGTGGAAATGGGGCGGGTGTATTACATCCATTTCCAAACTGGCCGCCTCCGGAGAAAGGCGCACAAAAACTGTACACCAATTGGTCGCCGTCCGGGTCTGTAACGGAATAGTCCACTTCCAGGGGATAGTTATTACAAACGACTACCGGTGGGAAATTGTTGAATACAGGGCTGCTGTTGCACAATTGCTGGGCCGCAGGGGTAATTTCCACAAAATAGGTTGCACCCGATCCCGATGGGTTAATGATGTTCGTAATCGCATTGGTGCGACAACACCGTTGATATTCTATGAAATAACTCTGAGTGCTCAAGGGAAGGATTTGCTCCCAGGTGTAAATACCTTCCCGAAGACAGATATCAGGTAGATTGTCAATACAATCCGGCTCATTGGCATTTATATTTTGAAAAGAGCCAAGTGGGACGGTAGAGACATTGAAAAAGAAATTGACCTGTTCGGTACCCTGATAAATCGCGATGTTGGCCGGATCATCGAAGCCTACGTTACCGTTGAGGCAATCCACATAAACTTTCATGGTAAATCGATAACGTAAGCCATTGCCTGAGTTTCCCAGGCATTCATAAGTCATGCCGCCCCCTACAATGTGCGTGGCAAACATTTCACCAACGGACATGAG
>JAUSMG010000114.1 GCA_030645295.1 Saprospiraceae bacterium
CATTTCACCATCGGGATCCACGACGACGTGTCGGGCACCAGTTTGGATTACGAGGAATTTGAACTAGAGGATTCGTCCATGACTCAGGCGCTGTTTTTTGCCTTGGGAGCAGACGGAACAGTAGGTGCTAACAAGAACAGCATCAAGATAATAGGCGAAAACACGGACTTGAACGCTCAGGGTTATTTTGTCTATGATTCCAAAAAATCGGGCTCGCAGACGGTCTCCCATTTGCGCTTTGGTAAAAATCCTATCAAAGCGCCCTACCTCGTTCGGGAAGCCGATTTTTTGGCTTGTCACAAATTCAATTTTGTGCAAAAGGTGGACATGCTGCGTTTTGCCAAACCCGGCGCCACTTTTTTATTGAACAGTCCTTATAACAGACATGAGATTTGGGCACAACTCCCCGGCTCCGTGCAAACGGCCATCCGGGATAAAAATATCCGATTTTTCGTTATTGACGCCTCTAAAGTAGCCGAGGAGGTGGGCATGGGGAGTCGCATCAACACCATCATGCAGGTTTGCTTTTTTGCCCTGTCCGGCGTTTTGCCCAAAGACGACGCAATAGAAGCCATCAAACATGCGATTGAAAAAACCTACAGCAAAAAAGGCCAGGAAGTTGTGCAGCAAAACTTCATGGCGGTAGATGCCACGCTTTTGCACCTGCATGAAGTGACAGAAAAACCGATCACGGGCAGCATCAGTGATTTTCCCGCAGCGGTTCCGGCGGAAGCCCCGCAATTTGTTCGTGAAGTCACGGGCGTCATGATGGACGGTCGCGGCGATCAATTGCCGGTCAGTGCAATGCCCGCAGATGGAACTTACCCAAGCGGCACCACCAAATGGGAAAAACGAAATATTTCTGACACCGTACCCGTCTGGGAACCAGACATTTGTATCCAATGTGGCAACTGTAGTTTTGTTTGTCCACACAGTGTAATCCGTTCAAAGTTTTACCACGAAAACCTGGTCGCGGAGGCACCAAAAAGATTTCCTTCTGCTCCGATCAATGCCCGCGGATTTCCGGAAACCCGCTACACGCTCCAGGTGTATGTAGAGGATTGTACGGGCTGCAATTTGTGTGTAGAAGTTTGTCCCGCGCTCGATCCGGCGGATAATTCCCGAAAAGCGATCAATATGGCGCAAAAAGCGCCCGTGCTGGAGCAGGAACGCACGAATATTCAATTCTTCGAGACCCTGGCGGTCAATGACAGGGCGCAAATTGATTTCTCGCAGGTTCGGGGCGCCCAATTCCTCGAGCCGCTCTTTGAATTCTCCGGGGCTTGCGCCGGTTGTGGCGAAACACCTTACATCCGGCTGCTTTCCCAGTTGTTTGGCGACCGGATGATCGTAGCGAACGCCACAGGTTGTTCCTCCATTTTTGGTGGGAATTTGCCGACCACACCCTGGACCAGCAATGCGCAGGGTCGCGGACCAGCCTGGTCAAACTCTCTTTTTGAAGACAATGCTGAATTTGGATTGGGCATGCGGATTTCTGTCGACAAACACACCGAAATGGCAAAAGACCTGCTGTTACGGCTCAAAAGCAAGATCAATCCACAACTCATTGACGATATCCTGAATGCCAAACAAAAAACGGAATCAGACCTTGCGCTGCAGCGTGCACGAGTAGAGCAATTGAATGCGCTGTTGGAACAGATGAAACACCCGGATGCAGCGCAGTTACGGTCTGTGGCAGAGTACTTTATCCGCCGAAGTGTCTGGCTGGTGGGCGGCGACGGCTGGGCCTATGATATTGGTTCCTCTGGACTGGATCATGCGATGGCAAGTGGCAAGGACATCAATGTGCTGGTGCTGGATACCGAGGTTTATTCCAACACTGGTGGACAAATGTCAAAAGCAACCCCTACTGGAGCGACGGCGAAATTTGCCTCTGCAGGCAAACGTGTGGGCAAAAAAGATCTGGCCATGCAGGCGATCTCCTACGGTAATGTGTATGTGGCGCAAATCGCCATGGGTGCAAATCCGCAGCAAACACTGCTCGCAATACGGGAAGCAGAGGCGTATCCCGGCCCTTCCCTGATTCTTGCTTACAGCCATTGTATTGCGCACGGAATTGACATGGAAAAGGGACTGGATCAGCAATCTTTGGCGGTCGCTTCGGGCTATTGGCCATTGATCCGCTACAATCCCATCCTCCGGCAAGCGAATAAAAATCCCTTTGTACTGGATTCCCCCCGACCAACGATCCCACTGACGGAATACGCCTACAATGAACTTCGGTACACCGATCTGCTGCGCACCAACCCGGAAGAGGCCAAATACCTTATCCAGCTTGCGCAGGAGATCGCGAATTTGCGCTGGCAGAATTATGAGGATATGGCAGGATGGAAAGCAAAGGATTTTCAGCCTATGGCGGTTTTTTAGATCACTCAATAACAATTTTATACCGCTCCAGAAGCCCGGAAATATTCTGCGTGGAAAACCTGGCTTTTTGAATGTAATTCTGCTCCGGGTCTATAGAAAAATTCACCGCCGTTCGGAGATCTGCGCCCTCCAGGATCGTCCGGTCAAATATTGCTCTGCTGAGATCACAATGGCTAAAAACAGCCTTCGAAAGGTCCGCTTCCACAAACTCCACATCCTCGAGTTTACAATTTTTAAAAGCAGCGCGCGGTATTTTCAGCCTGAAAAAGGACGCAAAATGAAGGATACATCCTTCAAAATCAAAGGATAATGAAAAGGTATTGCATTCATCAAAACGCAGCCCCAGGAGTTTGCAGTTTTTGAATTTCACATCCCGGAAAGCGGTTCCATTTAGGGTGGCCATGCTGAGGTCGCAATCCACAAAAGAACAATCGGAGAAGATGATCCCGGAGAGATCGGCGTTCAGGAAAATGCAATTGGTGAAAGTGCAGGATTCGTATTCGCCTTGGGGGAGCTCATTTTGTTGGAATCTTTGATTTTGGTAGTAGTGGTTTTCATTCATTTCACTTTGCAATTTCAATATATCTATTTTGCAGTAGCGTCCCGTTTAGCCAGGCGTTCTTACATATTTCGCTATTGTTCGTTATTGCAAATTCGCAAAGCAACGTATCAACTGTAATTTCATTTAGCTCTATAAGTGAAATTGAGAAATTATCATTATAATAGTTGGATGGAAATATTGTTAGGATCTTTTTCCCATCTTTATCCTCCTCAACATAATGCATATTTGGGGCGTCTAAATTGCCATTATATACATATTCATATTCAACTCCATTTTTATAATAAATTCTAATGTTTTCCTGCCTGAAGGCCTCTGAACTGTTAATTAAATTTTCGCCATCTGTATTTTTGTAGTAAATTTGGACTGCAGTATCTATAACTGTACAGCAATTATTTCTTTTGTCACAACCCCACAAGGCCAATAATGGAAGTAAAAGAATTAGTGTAAGTAGGGTTGAGATTTTTTGAAGTTTGATTTTCATAATTTTGAATATTTTTTTCATGGTATAGTTGCTCATCTGTCAGAAAAACGTTTGAAGGTACTAAAAAAATCGAACCCACTAAATATTCCCAATTGTTTCATACGTTAACGTGGTGTGAAAAATCACTCCCACACTTCCACCCTCAAATCCCCCACAAAGATCTCTTGCCTTTTAGGGTTCCAGACGTAGATCTTCAGTTTGCTGCCCGCATCGAATCCTTCAGGGACCCGGACGAAAAATGCTGCTTCGCCCCATTCGCCGGTGCCCCTGGTTTTCCACAAAATGTACCGTGGATTCGAAAGTCGCGTTGCAATGTTTATCCCGCGATATTTCAACACATCACCTTGCCCGCTGGAAAAATCCGTCACGAGCTTGGCAATTTCATCAATAGAATGTGCAGGCTGTCCGGCGGGCACAAAACCCGCTATAGATACCCGCAGCCAATCGCCGGGATTAAGCCGGGCGGTGTCGTTGGTAATGGTGACCGTTTGATGGAATTCGCCGCTGCAAGGATGCGCCAGTCGACCGCCCATTTGCACATGATTGGTATCTGCGATTGTTACGGATAAGGTCATCAATGTCCTTGATTTTTCCAGGGGGCCTGAGGGCTGTACTTCCCCGCTTTCAAAAGCAGAAAGTGCTGGTTCTGAGCCCTTTGTCTGGCCAAAACTTGCTTTGTAAAATGCCCAATTGCCGCGCTCCGACCAGAATAACCCCTGCCGGGTCTGCCAGGTTTGAAACACATTCAAAACTATAAAACCATAAAGCACAGGTAAGGCGATCCAAACCCTTATTTGCCCTGCTATCCAGGCCGCTAAAGGCACTCCCAGCAAGGCATAAGCATCCACCATGGGGCGCGAACCAAAGCCGTTGATATACATCCAGCACCACCAGGAATAACTGATAAACCAATGCAAAGGCAGGAAAACCAGGATTGGAACCAGCAGCTCAGTTGCAAAACGGCGCATGCGAAACAGGCCCCAAAGTGCCAGCAACATCACAGGCGTAAAGACCAGCCAACCGTTCTGGAAGCCAAGAAGTCCCTCCCGGAATTGCGGATTTGCCCAGTCAAATTTTTCACTTTGATAGCCATCATACCACCATTGACCGCTGACAAATTTCCAATACAGCGCCTGTGGTAGAAGGGCGAGTAAAAAGGCCAGTATTGCAGCGCCAATACTCAAATTTTGTTCCCAGAAAAAACGAAATCGCGCCGGGAAATCGCGCCAATGCCGGATGCCCCACAGCAAAGGAACCACCGCAATGATCAGATCCTGCGTGCGCACCAATGCGATCAGGCCCAGGGTAATACCGAGCACAAAACCATGGCGCAGCGTCGGGCTTTTATACCATTGCCGGGTAGCCAGGATCAGATAGGCGATCAGGCAAAAGGCCACAGGGTGCGACATCCCGGGCGTATATGTTCCAAAGAAAAAAAGGTTGGTGCCCAGCCCGATAGTAGCAGTGGTTAGCAGGCTGATATTTTCAGAAAAATTGAAACGAAGGTTTTGGAACAGGAAAAACAGGCCTAAAACAGCAAAAAAAATGCTGGAAAGGGCAATGGCCCAGGTATAGGGCGCGCTAAATCCGTCGGCAGGATGCGTGCCGCCGATCAAGCAATAAACGTGTGCGGCCGCAAAAAACGGCGTTTCCAGCAAGGCCACGCCCAGCGGATATTTCACGGCAAACTTGCCCGATGGGGTAGGGCGGAGGCCATAAGCGTCTTTGCGCGGATCGGACCGGTTCGGGAAATTCGTTTTCCAGGCGGCAATGGTTTTGGAATAATTACCGGCATCCTGATACAACAGAAAAGCAGGTAAGTGTACGTAATAGCCCCAGGAATCACTGCCATCCAATGTCGCACGGGCTCGTTCGGAATAAACGAGCGAGATCAGGTAGAAAAGAGCAATGGAGGCAAGTAGTAAGCGGAGGCGCATGATGCGGCTAAGGTATCCAGTCTCCTAAAATCTTTTTGATTATTTACCTCTATTTAGCCTTCTTGCTGACAATTTTTGCCATATGGTATGGGCTAGATTGATTTCTTTGTCGGTTAAGCCATAGTTCTCTTTCAAGATCACTTGATTGGTGATTTTTAAAACTTCATTGATTCCACATTTTTTGCGCAAGGCTGTGTCAATCCTTTCAAGCAACAATGCATTGTCCACATTATAAGGCAAAAGAATTTGCTCAGCCTCATTTGGCATAAGCTCCAATACACCTCCGCCATGGCTACGTCCGCATATTTCAGTGAAAGCCAGTGAAAGCGAATTATAATAACTTGCAGTAAAGGCTTTAATGTTAGTGCTGGGCTTTAAGAAAACTCGGTGCATCGTATCCGTTGTAAAAACTCGTGCTTCATTTATGATAAGTCGAGGGTATAGATTATTCCTTCTAATGAATAATGCATCCGAAATTTTTAAGGACGGAACTACAAACCAGTCATTGCGTATGCCACACTTATATCCCTTATGGATGCCCAAACTCTCCCCAAAAGCAATATATTCCCAAGCGCCTGACTTCTCTTCAAGGTGTTGTTTCTCAGGAAAAACAACTAAATGAGATTTTGCCTTTGACATTCTGTTTATTTCCCAATCTCCAGAAGTAAAAATGACACTATTAACCTGAACGCTTCTTCCAACCAACGGCTTTGCATAACTTTCCAACCCATATTTCTCAACTAAAGAAAGCGGTATGGAAAAAAAATCATTTGAGCCTGTTGTGATACCGACTTCTACATTGGCATATTTTCCAAGGATTGGGATATTTCGATTCTTGGAAATATTTTCTAAAAAATCAATCTCCTGTTGATCTAAAAAATAAAAAGTCCACTTGTTAGAATTAAAATCTAAGTGCTTTTTGGGGCTTTTCAATCTGGCCACATCTAATGTTGCCAAATCTTCCGCATTCTTTAATTCGATATGTTCAATCTTGTGATTATCTGTATCATCTTTTTCACAAAGCAACAAAACTACCTCTTGCTGTATATTCGGGAATACTAATTTTTCAAATGAAATGATGTTAATCTTATTGAAAAAGTGAGCAAGAAAAGCCCTCAATTGTTTGGCATAAGATACTTGTAATATTTCTGCAGGCAGTACAAAGCCGATTTTGCCTTGTCCTTCTTTTAACAATAGAGCTGAACCAACTACAAAGGAGACCCACGCATTGGTAAGTTTTGAATATTTCAATCCAGCCTTGATAAAGATATCTTCTGCTTCTACTTGTTGACGGGAATCAAAAAATTGATAGCGTATGTATGGCGGGTTGCCAACAATCAGATCAAATCTGTTATCTGTGTTATTGCAGTAAGTATGAAAATCCTCATTAAAGATACTTTTATTCTTCAGCCCAATTCGTGTAGATTTTTCGGCTTCTTCCGAATCTAGTTCTATTCCCGTAATTGAATTGTAAGGAAGTTTGAGTTTTTGGATTTGCTCCAGAAAAACGCCATCGCCACAACTCGGCTCAAGAATGTCAGCATTTACGCTGCCATTAATACCCCAACGTAAAATAAATTCAGCAATGGGTGCTGGAGTATAAAACCCTCCTCTAAGCTTTTCCGAGGATGCTGTCGAAATCAATTTCATAAACAAATATACGTTTGGATTCTAAAAGGTTGATGGGTGAGAGCCCTCAAAAATACGATTTGTTTGATGAAACGACAAAGAAAAACAAAATGTTTTTTTAAAAAATTTCGATGACGAATGGATCGTGTGCATGAAGCGGGGCGTAAAGATCAAGTTGTGCACCAACTAAGTTGGCAGATCTGATTATTTCGCCTAATTCTCCCCAAGAGATGGAAGTTGTGTAATTACCTTGGCCTGCTTCACCACTTGGTTTATGTCTAACTTCAAGTTGGAATTCCCCAATGTTTTCTCTCTTAATTATCACGCTAAATGTAATTTTTGCCACCTCAACATAGGGGTTGTCAGTCACTTTCTTCCATTCAAAGCCACCAAAGAGTGTATTCCGGAAGTAAACGGTCTGGTTAATGACTTGTTCGTCAACTTCAAAGCCACTCTGTACCAAACGTAATGCACCAGTCGGGTTAGTTCCTTCCTTAGCAGACTGAGCATCCGATGATGATAGTTTCCGTTTGCTCCAAACCAGTTCCCCCAATGCCAACTGCTCAACAGTAGAACCGAAGGAAGGGATAGACGCATCTGAAGGTTGGTTAACTCTTGTTTCTTTTCTTCTTACTCTAAACTCGGAAGGCACTTGTGGGATATTCCGTTTCGGGAACACTGATGAGACGGAAGTTGATATTTGATTCTGGCCAGCCTCATCTGATTTGTCTTGAATATCTCGTCTTTCTTGCTCTGTCGGAACAATCTTTGCCTTAACCAAGGTTTCAATAAGCTCTTGGGTGAGCGGTTTTAAATTAGGGTCAGTAAAATCAAAAATTCCTTTGAAATAGGTTTTTAATTTGGAAATGACTTCGGGATTCTCTCCCTTCGCATGTTCGGAACGCACCATCATGGATGCTTCAACATTAACGAAGAGACCTTGTGTCGTTAGATTTGATGAACCTACAATCACTTCGGATATTTCTTCACTTTCAAACAAATAAACTTTCGGGTGAAAAATTGAGAATGCCGGTTGGTAAAACACAAAGGCATTTACCCCCAATTTTAATATTGCTTCTAAAGCCTCTTTTGAAGTCCCTTTTTGATCTACTCCTACAACAATGTTCATAGAGTGATAATTACCCTTTGCCAGTTCTATATGCTCAGACAGACCCACAATGGCAGATTCACTGGCAAAAGCAGAAAACCATGTAAAAGCACGAAAACGATTGTCAGCCAAAAAACGAATCAGTTGGTTACCAACAGAAATGCCTGATTCCGAATTAAACCCGTGCCCAACAAACTTGGCGGAAGATGTTACTCGAGGCTTTGCCTTTTGATTGATTTCACGATCTGGAGTAGATTGCATCTCTGGTCGCATCTGCGGGAAAAACAGCACTTCCTGAATACTGGCCTGTCCGGTAAACATCATGGCCAGCCGGTCAATTCCGAAGCCAATCCCAGCCGTTGGCGGCATACCATATTCCAAAGCGCGGAGAAAATCTTCATCCATGGCCATTGCTTCTTCGTCACCGCGTTCGGCAAGACTGAGTTGTTCCTCAAATCGCTCACGCTGGTCGATCGGGTCGTTGAGTTCTGAGTAGGCGTTTGCTACTTCTTTGCCATTGACAAACAATTCAAAACGCTCCACTAAACCCGGCTTAATGCGGTGTTTTTTGGTAAGCGGCGACATTTCCATGGGATAATCGATCAGGAAGGTCGGTTGGATCAGGTGCGCTTCCACCTTTTCGCCGAAGATCTCGTCGATCAATTTTGCCTTACCCATCGAAGCATCGATCTCTATGTATTCTTTTTTGCAGTAACTGCGCAATTCCATTTCGTCGGCGGTTTCGACATTCAAACCGGTGTACTCCTGGATGGCATCAAACATCGTCAGGCGGCGATAAGGCCCGGCGAATTCAATAACATTTTCGCCCACCTGCGTGGTGCTGCCACCTTCTTCATGGATAGCGCGCGCCACCTTTTCGAGCATGATCTCCGTCACATCCATCATCCAGTTGTAGTCCTTATATGCGACATAGAATTCGAGCGCAGTGAATTCAGGATTGTGGGTACGGTCCATGCCCTCATTGCGGAACATTTTGGCAAATTCATACACCCCGTCGAAACCCGCTACAATTAGTCGTTTAAGGTATAATTCATTGGCAATCCGCAGATAAAGCTTCATGTCAAGGGTGTTGTGGTGGGTCGTGAAGGGTCGCGCTGCCGCTCCGCCGTGAATCGGCTGAAGAATAGGTGTTTCCACTTCCAGCAAGCCCAGCTCATCCAGATAATTCCGCATGGTCTTTATCAACTTGGTTCTTTTGATAAAGATCTGGCGGAATTCAGTGTTTACCGTCAGGTCCACATAGCGCATCCGATAACGCAGCTCGGGGTCGGTAAAAGCATCAAACACATGACCTTCCGCATCTTTTTTGACCACTGGAAGCGGGCGCAGACTCTTTGCCAAAAACTTGAATTCCTGAACGTGTACGCTCACCTCACCGGTTTTGGTCCGGAACGCAAAGCCTTTTACGCCCACATAATCGCCAAGGTCAAGCAGCTTTTTGATCGCAATATCGAAAAGCGGAGCATCTGTAGTATTGTCTGAGTGGATCAAGGTCACCCCGGCATTATTAACGAAATCATCCCGACGCAGGTAAAGTTGTATCCGGCCACTTGAATCCTGCAAATTCATGAACATAGCTTTTCCGGCCTCCCGACTGGCCATGATACGCCCGGCAAGCGCCACGGACTGGTAATTGAGCCGGTTTTTGGTACCGTCCTCCAAAATTTCTTCCTGATAATTGGCCGTGATATCGCTTGCAAAAGCCGTCACATCAAACATTTCGGCAGGGTAGGGATCTATGCCAAGTTCGCGAAGTTTGGCGAGTGATTCCCGGCGTAGAAGTTCTTGTTCAGTCATTGTTTGCTTGCGTATGTGTTTAGATGCACCCATAAAAATGAGGCGCAAAAGTATTACAATGGGCTGGAAAAACGGTCTTAAATTATCAAATAAAGCCGCATCGCGGTGAAATTTTGGTAAAAAAAAGACCGCCCGACAACGCATGGTCATCAGACGGTCCAGTATTTGATTTTCAAAAATTTAGACGCCTGGAAATTAATCCATCGTGCTTTTGTTCTTGAAATAGTAAGTCAGGGCTATACGGATTGAACTCGTGCGGATATTATGTCCTTCTGGTGCAAACGCCAGGTTCTTGTACAAATTGCGAGCGCCAAGATAATACCGGGCGCTTACATTAAAACGGTCCATTCCGGCACTAATGCCAAACGCCGGACATTTGTATTGACTGTCGGCAAGAACCCCAAGCTTTGGTCCATCCCCAAATCCCCAAAATTCCCAACTATCCTTTAGTATAAACCCTAAAAAACTGCAAAGGTATTTTGCCTTCAAAAAAGGCTTTTCCGACAATAGCGCCTGCGCAACCTATGTCGCGAAGGTCTTCCAGATCGGCTACGTCACGGACTCCACCGCTTGCAACCAATTGGATATCAGGGAATTGAGCGAGAATATCTTTATAAAGATCAAGGCCTGGACCGGAGAGTTCACCGTCCCGCGCAATATCGGTCACCGTGAAATTGCGCAAGCCAAGACGCTGCATTTTACCCAGAAAGCCAAAGATGCTCACCTCCGTTTGCTCTGCCCAGCCGTGGACGGCCAGCTGCCGTTCGCGCACATCTGCTCCGACCAGAAAGCGATCGGGACCAAATTTGTCCACCCAGGCGGAGAATTCATCCTGGGCAAGCAATGCCACGCTGCCTACGGAAAAGTATAGTGCGCCGGCATCCCACACTTGTTTGAGCGATGGGATACTCCGCAAACCACCGCCGTAGTCGATTTCGAGGCGGGTTCGGGCTGCTACTTCGGCCAGAATGTGGAGGTTGGCGGGCTGACCAGTTCGTGCGCCATCCAGGTCGACCATATGAAGCCGGCGAATACCGGCGGCTTCAAGTTCTTGAGCCAGCTCCAGTGGACTGGCGTCGTATTCTGTTTTTTGGGTAAAATCGCCTTGTCGCAAGCGGACAAGTTTGCCATCGAGAAGATCGAAGGAAGGTATAATCTGCATGAAGGTTATCTCGTTCTGTGGTTTGTAGGACGGGCAAAGATGAGAAAATTCAATGCAGGTTTTTGAGAATCTTTAGGCCGCAATACTATTTTGTAAGCCATGTCTTACCCTTCTAACCGCTCGAATTTGTAAATCTACCGTACTTTTAACCCTCGAAACACAGACTCCCACCAAGATGGTTCTTTCCAAAAACTGTTTGATTTTCACGGTTTTGTGCCTGTTTGTTTCCGCTAATTCTTTCGCGCAAACAGCTTCAGGTGCTGAAAACTACCTCAGTGCTGCCGCCCGGCCCGGGGAGGATGCCCTCGGGCTACTGGATCGCTATGGACTTGCCGCATACAGTTGCAACGTGAGCCATTTTCTTGAAATAAATGAACTTGAAAACAACCGCCTCAAAGCGGGAACACTGTACAAATTGCCCGTGCTGGTGGTGGTCTACAATGGAAAAAGCATCCGCACCACGCTCAAAATAGACGATTGGAAAACAGCCAAACGCATAGAGGAATACAATAAATCGGCACAGCGTAAAGCCTTACGTCCCGATTATTTTGTTGAAAACAAACGGCTGTGGGTCCCCTGGCATGAGATCAACTGCGCTGAATCTGATCTGCCCAAAACAGCGGCGGCATCCATTGGAGCCATAAAAAAAGAAAGGGTTCGGGACAAGAGCCGCCCGATGCCCAACGTCGTGATGGGCGGTGAAAAAGACCGGGACGGCAACCGAATATTCCCGATTTTTGGTCCAGGCCATCAAAAAACACCCCTTTTGAACCGAAAAATGAAGGGCAAGGTTTTTTACCTGATCAGTGGGCACGGCGGTCCGGATGTAGG
This sequence comes from Saprospiraceae bacterium, assembly GCA_030645295.1. Classification (GTDB taxonomy): domain Bacteria; phylum Bacteroidota; class Bacteroidia; order Chitinophagales; family Saprospiraceae; genus M3007. The sequence goes on from JAUSMG010000114.1 coordinate 11,917, forward strand.
GGCGCAAGGGAAACGCGCAGGACATACGCTTTGTGAGGATGAATACGCCTACGATGTAACATTGCGTTTGCTGCGCCTCCTCTTGAGTCACGGTGCTACTGCCTATATGATCGTCCGGGATCCCAACGATGGGATCCGGGATGGCAGCTATCTGAAATGCGACAAAGACGAGGAAGTATGGGGCGGCTTGAACATTCCTTATGATCAAAAGGAACGCCTTCGCCAGCGCACGGATATTATCAATACCTTGACAGAGAAGCACTTAAAGGTGGGTCAGGCCGATCAGACCATCCTGGAGATCCATATAGACTCCCGGAGTCATGATAAAAAACAGGATGTGTTTTTCTATTATCGTCCCAACAGCGACCCAAGTCTGGCGCTGGCCGAACACATCCACCAGACCTTTGCCGCAAAATATAGAAAAGCCCAAGGGCGGGGCTATAGTGGCACGGTAAGCTCCCGCCAACTTTTTACCCTCAAGGAAACCTACACCCCCCGGGCCGTGTACATCGAACTCGGCAACATCCAAAATGACTGGGATCAACAGCGCCTTGTGATCCAAAACAACCGCCAGGCCATCGCCAACTGGCTCTGCCATGCGTTGCTGACGCAGTAGCAGTTGGCAGTTTGCAGTTGGCAGTAGCAGTGGGCAGTAATTACACTCATTCCACCGCTGGCATTACTGTCTACTGCCACTGCCCACTGTAATTGCCCACTGCTACTGCCAACTGCCACTGCCCACTGCTACTGCAAACTGCTACTGGTCCTTCGGCACGATCTCCGTCTGCTGCCCAAAATAGTGGGCAAACTTCGCCACATCTTCTGCCAGTTCCTTGTTTTGTGTAGCCTTAAGATAGGTCTGGCTGAGGGAACGCAGGATCTGGTAGAAAAAGCGATCCATCTCCAGGATCTGCATTTCTTTGGTCCAGAGGTCAATGCGCAGGGTATCGCGGTGTTCTTTGTCAAAAAGGGCAATGGCCATGGCCTTGCATTCTTCGAGCGCGCCACCGTTGCGGTCGCTTGCGCCCCATTCGATGCGCACGGGCACTTGTTCGGCGTTCAGGCCCACTCTCAGGGTTATATCGCTGGTTTTCACCACTTCGTTCGAGTCCATGGAAGGAATTTTTTTAGAAAAGAGGGGCAAAAGTAGGGTATGGGCAGGGCTAGGGGGCAAAAATGTGTGGATTTTTCTGAGTAGCCCGGGACTAATTTAGACAGCTGAAGGTCGTGGACAGGTAAAGCGGCAGATAGTTCAGGTATTCGCCCGCAAAATACCGCTTCGGTTTTGGCACCTAAGCCGTGACAAAGTTGCCTCCGATTTGTATGTTTGGTTGTGGAATATTAAGTGTAAAACAACGGAACTCGGGTAAGAAACGCTTTTGCACTGAGTATCTATTCTACACGGAAACTTCCAACAAATTGCCATTCATCTTTGTCGTCTATGATAATGTAATAATAAAGCCCAAGTGCCAATTTTGTTTTTTCGGTTAACTGAAAGTGGCTTTCCCCATTTCCTTTATCTATCAAAGGCAAACTATAGGCAGTTATAAATCGCATGGCTTCTACATTCGCTTGTTGGTTGTCGAAAATCAAAACCCGAAATGCTCGAAGGCCGTCTATTTTGTCCTGTTTTACGGTTCCAGAGAGCTGGAAACCGACCTTTCCAGCTTTAAGCTTCAATCGTTCGTTGGGCGCAGGCGTTTTTATAAAAAATTCAATTCCCGCTCCGCGCATGGTACTATTTAACTGAATTTCCAAAATTTGATTGGGACGATAAGCTGCAGCGAGGGTTTTGGCGTACTCATTTTTGGGCTTATCAGGAATTTTCGAGTTTTGTGCGAATGGCTCTTGCTTTTGAACGGCTGGAGAGGGGTTTGTTACAGGGGCAGGTGGGGTCGGCACCGGAGAATTTGTGGTCGTTTCAGGTAGAAAAAACCAGGTGGCTACAAGACCCGTTAGAATGGCCGTTATCCAAAGCCATTTTCGATAAGAATAGGTTTTGGTAGTTTGAGTGGTGCCACGCACAGCTTTGATGCGCTCCCGACAAAGGTCAATATCGGCCTGAATATCCGGATGCAGTACCAGGTAAGTTAGAAAGGCATCTAACTCATCATCAGGCATTTGATTAAGAACAAACCGTTCGATCGTTTCTTCGTCGTATAACTTTAGTGCGGCCATGTTTGACTAAATAATAAAATTAATGGGGCATTAGCGCCGAATAGTTGTTTCAGACGCTCCAATGCGCGTTGCTTGCGTTTGCGCAAATTTTCTTCTGTTGTGTTCATTTGTACGGCCAATTGGCTCATCTTTTCTCCCTCGTAAAACCGTTGCAACAGGATTCGCTCCTCTGTTTTTAGACTTGCCAAGTGTTGTTGTAATGTTTTGGCGCGTTCTCTAGCCAGTTCGTCCTCATCGCTCCAATCGGGGATATGAGCCAATGCGCGTTCAAAATCCGCTTCATTTTGTGGGCGATAAATCAATGCTTCTTTTCCAAGGCGGCGTAAGGCTTCCAGTGTTTTCAGTTCCGCCACTTTGAACATCAAGGATTGAAATTCTTCAGGTTTTGTGAATGTGCCTTTTTCAAACAAATCAAAGTATTTAGAGAGACTATCGGCAAAAATCTCCAAGGCTAATTCCTTTTTACCGAGCAATCCACAGGAAGGCAAAATTCCCAAACGCTTTGCAATCCAAGGCAAAGTCACCCTACGCAATTGGCTCACCAAACTACTCCAAGCCGCCTGGTCGCGTCGTTGCAACTCAAGTAGCATCCGCTTGAAATCGGATTCACTCACTGGTTCGTGAAAATTTTCTACCATGAAATGAGCGGTACAGGCAAAACGTGACCGGTTGTAACTTCAATTATTTTCCAATGAGTAAAAAACCACTCCAAAATATTGGCAAAGCCGTTGCAGGATTTGCCAACATCTTCAATTTGGCGCTGCGGAGCGCTTCTGAATAGGATTGGCCCTGGAGCATCGCCGGGTAAAAATAATTAAAGAAATCAGCCGTAGCCCGGTCATTGATTTTCCAAAGTGTAAACAGGACATTGGGTGCGCCTGCATAAAGAAATGCCCGGTTGAGTCCCAAAGGCCCCTCTGCCCGCAACAGCTTCCCTCTACCGCTCTCACAACTGCTGAGAACCACTAAATCGGCTGGTATACCAAGGTTGTAAATTTCTCCTACATATAAAGTGCCATCCAAGCGCTCATGTTTATCGGGATAACAGGCAATGCCACTAAATTTAGGATTTTGCAGGTTGGCAAAACTATGGCTGGCGATGTGGATGCAACGGGCGCCCTGTTCCAGGCCAATTTTGAGACTTTTTTCATTTGCTTGTTCCCGCATCAGCAATTTGACAGATACTTTGCCCTTCGACTTAAAATGTTGGGCGATGTTCTTCACTTCCTTTTCTGTCCAGGGCAAAGCCGTCCAATTTCCATCCGTAGTGAAGGCTCGAAGAGTGCTATCATGGGCAGTCGCCACAGGACCTCTAAAAAGAGGGGTATAATCATCTTTACTATCAAAAACAGGGGCAAATGCCAGTAAATCCTGCTTGAACTGAGGCTTGGATTTAGGCGAAGATGCCCACAAAGTAGCGGAGTAATGATACGATATTTCAAAGTGTCTGATTAAGAAGTCCAACTGTTGAAACGGCTTGTTCAGGTTTTTGGGAACCAATACCTCAAAGGGCAATAAATGGGTAATACCCTCCCCAATAATGATGATTTTTTTGATGCCGGTTAGTTGATCCTCAATGGGCTGAATGAATTGCTGATAGAGTTCACTGCTGATTTGGTTAAATTCTTTTCTACGGGAATCTTGTGCCAGCGACGGATTTTGCAATAGGCTGTTGAGTCGTGTAATCTTGTCCGACAGCCCTTTTTGTTGTGGCACTTTCAGGAGTTTTTGGGACGTATGGGTGATGGCAAACAAGAAAAGTGAGCTGTCGTTGGAAGAACGTTCCAACGCAATTTCCAAGACCAAATGGTCTGCGGAAAGCAGTGCCTGAACCTTCCTCAGATCAACGGTAGTTGCCTGGTACTTTAGCGAAAAATAGTTCGGGTAATTGCTTTCTAGTTCTTTAACAAAGATGTGGCGTTTGTTTTTGGCATCGAACAACTGTTCGTCCCTGATTTGAGCTATGGCAACACTATCCTTTTCCGCTTCGGCATCCAAAAGATTTTTTTCCAGACGAGCCAATTGCTGGGCGAGCTCGGCATCTTGCTGGAGCAGGGAATCCGGCAGACCAGCAAACTTTTTTGCGTACGCATTTTGGGTGGCAAGGAGTAATTTTTGTGCTTTGTCCCGCTCCATCCAAAGGAAGCAACGATCCAGATTTTCGGCATTTGGGTAGGCTTTGTAATTAGTTGTACCAAATTCAATACCGTCTTTACACAACAAACCATAGGGTTCTGATGCCATGTAATCAATGCCTCCTTGGTCGCCGTAACGGCGCAAGAAATACTGCATGGTTGTGTTTCCGTCTTCCAGGCACTGTAAAGCCAATTTGAGTTGTTCGGGCTGTTTTTCTGTTTGCCAAATAGAAGCCAGGATTGCTGCCTTGCTCGTAAGTATGGATAAGCGTGATTCCTCATTGAAAAAATCATCGAGCGCCGGATTTTGCCGGATATCCCGATTGTCAAATAGTCTTGAGCCCACAATAAGTGCTTCTTGTACGGCTTCTAATGCCTCTTGTTCATGCCCGGGAAAGCCTAAAAGGGCCAAACAACGGGCATGCCATACTTGTGAAGCCAATTCATTTCTTACGCCATATAATTCTTGAACATCCGAAATAGATTTTTCTGAATAATAGACCAAGGAGTCATTATAGATACCGTGCTTGGAGAAGCAGTAAACCAGGGTAATATAGGCCTCGACCTTTCTGGGGTGCGGGGCCGGGAAGACTTTCTCCAAGATTCCAACGCTCTCACGCGCCGATTGCAGAGCCTCACTGTTACGGCCCAACTTGAGCATCAAATAGGAAAGATTCATTTTATTGATCCCTATTTCGTAGTGATCAGGGCCGAATTTCGCCAAATTGATAGCAAGTGATTTCTGGAACAATACGCTGGCCTCGTTAAAATTGCTGCGTTTAGTTTGAATGGCGGCCATTCCACCGAGTAAACGTGCATAGAATTCAGTGTTATCGTCGTCAATTTTTGATAAAATATCGCCTGCTTTTTGCAAATGATCCAGCGCTCGATCCAGATCCCCCCGTACTTCAAAGACTAATGCCATGTTGTAGAGAATTTTACTGGAAAGTGCCTCGTCAGATAGGGTTTTCGCCATAGCTAAAGCCTGTTCATAAGAAGAAATAGCCTCTACGTCATTACCCAATTCTTTATACATGGTACCCCGGTTTTGCAAACATGATGCAATGTATGATTGGGTTTTGGGATCGTCTTGGGGCAATTTGGCAAGCAGGCTCAAATTTTCAGTGAACATCAGTATAGCACTGTCTATGTGTCCCGTATGATAGTACAAAATCCCCAAAAATTTATAGCTATCCGCAAGGTCAAAAATGCTGTCCGGAAAATACTGCCGGTAGAAGATGGAGTTTTTTTTATACCAATAAAGGCTTTCTGAAAATTGGCTTTTCTGGCGGTAGTAATTGGCTTTAAACCGGCAAAAATCCTCCACAGGTGTATGCCCGGCTGCCTGGAGTTGAAGGGTTATTTGATACCCGCGTTCGGCATACACGATGAGTGAATCGAACTCCGCTGTGTTATCGTAGAAGGAACAAATTTGCCGAAGGCAACGGGCTGTTTTTGGAGCATCCCATTCCAAGGACATCAGCTTGAGGGCCTGTTTGTAGGACTCGCAAGATTGCTTTTTCTGGTTTTGTGCAAAATATGCATCCCCTTCCCGTATCAGCCGGTAAGCAATTGCGGTGTCCATTACGGGAGAGATTTGAGCGAATACTTGTACGGAAAGAAATAAAAAAACACCGGTAGTGAGGAATGCCTTCATAGATTATTGCTTTTTTATTGGTCAAAGAAAGGGAAATAATTGGTTTGACTCAAAAAAAATCAAAACAAGATGTCACGTTTCAAAGCGGGTTGTCATGTCTCATCGAACATTTGATGCATTACAAAAGGCCGGTCAAGCAGTAAGTCATTTCAGGACAGGACGGCCTTGAGGCTATTCATATTTTGCCACGCCTCAAAAACCATACTTCATCATTTCGTTAACATCTAATTGCTTTAAATATTAAATCATTCCAACGTATGAAAAAGTTGACACTTTTTGGTTTCTCTTCGCTTCCACTCAGCACGTTTATTGTGAAAATCTTTGTGGTATTCGCGCTGACTTGCGCTTTCACGGTACAGATCATCGCTCAGTCGCCAAAAATCAGCATCCAGGGTACCCTGAAAACTGCCGATGGCAATACCGTTGTGGATGGCACCTACAATGTAACCTTCCGGCTGTATAATGTGGAAACAGGGGGGACGCCTCTGTGGTTTGAAAATGCTACGGTGGATGTGATCGGCGGCATCTACAGCCACTATCTGGGTAGTGGAACCGCACTGAATGTCGCCGATTTTGCAACAACACTTTACATGGGCGTAAAAGTGGGCAACTATGAACTGACCCCGCGCACCGAACTCTCCTATTCCCCCTATTCTTTTACCACATATTCGACCGTTTGCTCAGGCGCGGTGGGTGACATAAAACATTCCATTTTGAACCCAACGCAATTTGCTGCCGTAAACGGGGCGTGCTGGGTGCCTATGGATGGTCGCGCGCTGGCTTCAACCGACCAGTTGAGGGTGATTACCGGGATGCTCAGTGTACCGGATGGCAGCGGTTTGTTCCTGCGCTCGCAAGAATTCAGCGGCGGCGCTGATAATGACCCGAGCAGAACATCGGCATCCGCGATCGCTACGCTTCAAGGGGAAGCAGTACAATTGCACAATCACGGCGTGAATGACCCTGGGCATGCACATAATTATGATGATAGCAATCGCGAACAGGGAGGAACTTCTTATTTCATTGCTGGAGGCGAGCGTTTCTCGGGTCCGATTACATCGTCCAATCAACTCACCCAATTTAACACAACCGGTATTAGCATCCAGAACGCAGGCGGCCCGGAAACCCGCCCTAAAAACCTGAACTTCTGGGTTTACATCCGAATCAATTGACGGAGAGAGAATTTTTTTTCTTAACATTTTAAACGTTAATTGATCATGTTCAAACAAATATCAGCCTGCGCCATATTGCTATGGTGCTGTGGCATAGTTACACCGGCCTTTGCACAAAATATCGGCTGTACTCCATCAGATCAGACAATTACACGGGGGGAGGTGTTTTTCAATTATGGCAGCGCCACCGACGCTTATTCTATTAAAAACAGATCGAGCTACTCGCTGGGTGAGCCTATCATTGGTGTGGGTATATCACAAGAGTTCAACTCCCAGATCGGTTTCTGGTCGCGCTTTTTGATCCCGCCCCTTGCGCCGGCGGTCACCGCCACACAGGGCGAACTGCTCGACCGCATTCAGGTATCCTGGTCGATCAACCCACTCGGCGCTCAGGCCAGCGATGGCTTCAAATTGTACCGTGACGGCGTATTCCTGGCCGCTGTGGACAAAAAAACTGAAAATTTCAACGACTTCAACGTCATTGCCGGCCGGGCCTACAACTACGAGGTGCGCGGCGTCAACAGTTACGGCGAAGGCGTCCCGGGCAAAGCGCTCGGCTTCCAGGTACCCAACGGTGTCGTGACCGGATGGGTACAAACGGTCAATGGCAATCCTGTACCAAATGCCTTGATAACGCTCATGCCCATGCAGGGCTTTTCTGCCAAATTCGGGCCGACAGACGGAGCGCTTGCCGATACGACCGGTTCCGGCCTTGCAAGTATGCTGCCGACAACGAACGATCCATGGACGATCACTTTTTGGATCAAAACGAATGCCGGATCTACTGCCAATGCTGGCATCCTGCAATTCCAGCCATTTCCGTTCAACATGCGGAATACCGCAAGTGGTCAGGAAGGTATTGCAGTGGACATGGGAGGAGCGCCCTTATGCAGCGCCAATTTCCCAGCGGCTACCAAAAACGACTGGCACCATGTAGCCTTGAGTTACGATGGCACCTTGCGCTTGTTTATTGATGGCACTTTGTCTGCGCTGGCCCCTGCCCCTTTTATTCCCTCGGCCATTGACCTGAAAATTGGCGCTCGCACGGATAGTAGCGGTTGGGCTGGCTTATTGGATGAATTGCGCATTTACCACCGTCATTTGGATGAGATTGATCTTGGGGAGGTGATGGAGGGAACTGCCTCCTCATTTACCCAGGGTTTGCAGTTTTACTGGAAAATGGACGAGGAGAAGGGGGTTAAGTCCTTTGATGTGATTCACCGCACGAAACTGTTTTTCTGCGGGGCAGCTTTTAACAGCGATCGTCCGGCAGTGCGTACCGCCGCAACAACCAATAATGAGGGTTATTACCGCATCGAATCCGCCAGTTATGGTACGGGTACTACGTTTTTAGCTGAGCCGATGAAGCACTTTTACCTCCACCGGGCGCTTAAATTCGTTCGTTCGATGTCGCACTACGCCACACTGCCCGATTTTGCCATGCCCCCCCAAGCGACGCTTGAAACATGGGTAAACTCCGGTGGGCCCGATGGCGAGCAGTGTCTGCTTTCCAAACGCTGGCCAAGTAATGATTTCCGCTTGCTGCTCAAACCCAACGGCACCGACAACGACGTGGTTTTTTATCTCAACGGTCAGGAACACAACTTTGGCCTCCTGGGAATGGGGTACCAACATTTGGCATTCACCATAGACAGCAGTGGCAATGACCGCATCGTAACAGCCTATAAAAACGGAGCCCCTTTTGGCACGACCAGCACATTTTCGGGCGTAACAGGCAACTGGTCTGACTCCACAGCGAACTGGATGATAGGCGCCCGGCCAAGCGGCGCTTCTCAGACAGGCTACTTTGGTGGCCTGATAGACGAAATCGCGGTATACGATACCACGCTGGCACAAAACCGAATTCTGGAGCATTTTCAGCACTCCCGCAGCCCGCAGGAACGAGGCCTGCGTGTCTATTTTGCCTTCGATGAAGGCACCGGCAGCCGATTGTACAACGCTGGTTCGCTCTTGATTCCTTCCGGAACTAAATTTGGGCCGGATTGGATTACCTTTTCGCCAAACCAGGTGACGAGTGCGCACCTGTTTACTCCCAAAACCCGTCAAGTGACGCTTAATCCCAGTGTTACCTCGGTGGATCAGGTAGATTTTACCGACCGCAGCACCATAGGCGTTTCGGGTTTTGTACGGTATCAGAACACAGACTGTTTTGCGAAAAGTATAGAGATTTTGGTCAACGGAACGTCTTTCGATCCGCCTATTTTTACAGACTCGACGGGCCGCTTTGTAGCTGATTTTGAACCGGGCTTTACGGCCACCCTTACGCCAAAATTTGAAGATCACACATTTGTTCCGGCCTTCTGGGACGTGGCCAACGTTTCCACTCCAATTTCGGGTATATTATTCAATGATACCAAAACCCGTAGGATCACCGGACAAATAGCAGGAGGCAATTGTAAAAAATCAATCATATCGGGTATTGCAGAAAATTGCCGGATTAAATTGCGGAGCAAAAACGGCTGCTACGAAAAGGAGATGCAAATTACTGCCACAGATGGCAAGTATGAATTCAACAACCTGCCGCCAGTTGAAGTGACCATCGCCGTTATCAACCACAACAATCCGGTGATCCATCAGGATTTTCAGTCGCAAGGAGGACGAACCATCAATTTGGCCACGAAAGACTCGCTGGGAGTAGATTTTATTTATGTTGCTCCGCCACAACTGGAGGTAACCGGTTTTGAGCCTTTCGTCAAGACAGACTGCCCCGGTCAACCCATCGTACTCCATCAACTTTTGATCGTAAGTCTTGATATAAAAGCCTTCGGGCAATATGGCCCCGGGCAGGACCCTGCCGAGCGCTGCTACCTCGATACCGCCACGCTCACGATCAGCAATTCTTTTGATAATGCATTCAACGTTGCGGTGCCTTTGGTAAAAGGTATTTCGGATGCTGTGTTCAAATATGATTTTATAGTCAACAACCCCAATGAGATTGCTCCTCATACCCGGATCATTGAAATAACAGCCGACGATAAGGGCAAAAAAAGTAGTCCATATACCAATTTCGCCATCATAGAGGGGACGATCATTGGCGAGGCAAAATTCACCACTGCTTTGCCCATGGTGCCTACCTGTGTGTTGCATGACCCTCCAGGCGATGGCAGTTATGCCTTTCTTGAAAAAGAATCGAAGATTTGTAATACGATTGAAATCGAAAATTCCGGAGGGGCCGGACTTTATTTTGCGAATGAGTTAACAGTAGGAGTTAATCCTACCTTTAATGTCGGGGCTTCTTTGGGCCTTCAGGGATCCATAGAGGTAGAATTTATCCTGACCCTCTTGGCTGGCGTGAAGATAGAAACCATGTTCTCGTATGGAAAACAAACATCCATGGAATATTGTACCACTTTTAACGAACGTGTTTCTACGGATGACGGTGATTTGATCGTTGGCGGGGCCACAGCTTTGGACGTCCCTGCAGATTTGTCAAAAATTGATACCCTTCCTGGAAATGATGTTTATATCGGCACAGGATTCAACTTTATTTTCTCGGACAGCAAAAGGATTTCATTCAACGATACAATTTGTGGGGTCAATTTGGACAATGTAGTGACCGGAGCTTTGGATCTGAATAAGGTAACCTACTATAAATACTCGGAATGGAACATTGTAAACAATGTAATTCGCTACCTCGATACTTTGTATCAAAACGGGATCCAGCAAGACAGTGTTGAAAAATCGATCAAAAGTTGGAAGAGTTACATCAAAATGAATCAGGAGAGTAAGAAGAAGGCAAAACTTGACAAAAACATCTCTTTTGATTCAGGCGTACAGTATGAATCTTTCATGGCCCTGGATACAACCAATGCTACCAACGAAACCTATAATCAGGATATATTAGGCTCGCTCTATGCATTTTTAGATTTGGGGGTTGTAAAACCATTGGTTGGCCTTGAGCATGCTGAAGAGGGTATAAATTGGTATTCGAATAATTTTCAAAAATATGGAAAAACTAGAGCGAGCACACTAACGACCGGCTATGTGCTCAAAGACGACGACCCGGGCGATACCTGGAGCGTGGATATAAAAACAGATCCACTGTATGGCACCCCCGTTTTTGAAATTATTGCAGGCCAGTCTTCCTGCCCTTGGGAACTCGGTACGGCACACCGGGAAGCCGTTGCGTTGATCTCGAAGGACGGCACACAACGCACAAACGTGCCCTCCAATGAAGCGGCTGTCTTTCACTTTGATCTTGGCAACAGGTCTTCTACTTTTGAAGACGGGGTTTACGATTTCAACACCGAACCGGAAAACAATCCGGATGGCGCCGTTATTAAATTAAACGGGGCTGTATTGGACCATCCGATCTCGTATCCGGTGGCCTACGGCCAAACTGTTCCCATTACCCTCACCGTAGAGCGCGGGCCCCAGGCCTACAGCTATAAGGGCCTCAAAGTGTCCTTTTCTTCCGGATGTCACTACGAGCGCTGCAACACCCCAACCCCATTAAGTTAACCTCCTGTTCGTACTCCTCAACTGACCTACGAAAGCCTGAGCCGAGCCAAGTGCCGACAGCATTCGGGGGAAGGCCCAAAGTTCCTTGACAAGATCCAAAGCGGTCCTGAGCCGGGCAAAGC